>UQSH01000038.1 GCA_900543795.1 uncultured Oscillospiraceae bacterium
AAATATCGCTTTAATACTGCATTTTTGACGGGTTCGGATTATTACCGTTACCCTAATAAATGTAATGGCAAACCTGAAAAATCTGCATAGTATAAAAAAGACTATGCAGGCAGGTGGCTATTTTTGGAAAAGTTAATTATATCGGGTAATCAGAGATTAGGCGGAGAAATTGATGTTCACGGCTCTAAAAATGCTGTTCTTCCTATCTTGGCGGCGTCATTGCTGATTAACGGTGAAACAGTTTTACATAATGTTCCCGATTTATCTGATGTGTCAACCTCTGTTGAAATACTTGAATATCTCGGTGCATCTGTAAAGCGTGAGGAAGGCACGCTTGTTATTGACGCTTCAACTCTCGATAAAAACACAATACCCGAAAATATGATGCGTGAAATGCGCTCATCAATTATTTTTTTGGGCTCGCTTTTGGCAAGATGCCGAGAGGTAATGCTATGCAGACCGGGCGGATGCGATATAGGTGTCAGACCTATTGATCTTCATCTAAGCGCATTAAAGAAGCTCGGAGCACAGATAACCGAAAACGGAAATTGCATTTATTGCAGTGCAAACCGTCTTAACGGCGCAAAGCTTGTTTTGTCCTTCCCAAGTGTTGGTGCAACTGAAAATATTATGCTTGCAGGCGTAACCGCAAAGGGCAAAACAACTATTATCAATGCCGCTCGTGAGCCGGAAATCTGCGATTTGGCACAATTTCTCAATTCGTGCGGTGCAAAGATTTTCGGTGCGGGGGAAAGCATTATTGAAATAGAGGGCGTTTCTGCTCTTTATCCCGCTTCCCACACGGTAATTCCGGATAGGATTGTTGCTTCAACCTATCTTTGTGCGGGCGCTCTTCAGGCAAGAGAGCTTGTTGTCAGAAAAATAAGGCCCTCACACCTTATTCCCGTTATACCCGTTTTTTCGGAAATGGGATGTAAATTATTTTTAAGCAAAAATGAAATACGCATTGTTCCTCCAAAGAGGCTCAGGCGTGTTAAAAATATAAAAACAATGCCATATCCCGGCTTTCCAACCGATTGTCAGTCTGTTTTAATGGCAGTTCTTTCAAAGGCAAACGGAACCTCTGTTTTTAACGAAAGCGTGTTTGAGGGAAGATATAAGCATATAAGCGAATTAAAGCGCTTCGGTGCAGATATAACCGTAAACGACAGAATTGCCGTTGTTAACGGTGTTAAAAATCTTTACGGCGCAAATGTTTATTCAACCGATTTAAGAGGCGGAGCCTCGCTTGTTATTGCGGCACTTGCGGCAGAGGGAGTTTCAACGGTTGGAAATGTTTATCATATTGATAGGGGATATGAGCATATAGAAAATAATCTTCAAAAAATAGGCGCAGTTATAAAGAGGAAGGATTATGAAAAAGAAAAAAACAAGCAGTCAGCCGAACAGTAATAAGGATTTAAACAGTAATTTCGGCCCAATTAATCTTGAAGCGCCGAAGATATACAGAAATTCGCAGTCAAAGCAAGGCGGCAAAGCAAACCAAACGGTTAATCAAAAACGAACCCGTCAAAACAAAAAAAGGCGACTTAAAAACAGTGTAAGAAAATTCATTCTTTCATTTGTTTTGCTTATTGTTCTCGTGTCCGTAGGAGCAGCGCTTTCGCTAACCGTTTTCTTTAAAACAGAACAAATATCTGTTTCGGGAAGCGGTATATATTCCGAGGCGGATATAATTTCCGCAAGCGGTATTGATATCGGTGATAATCTGTTTTTGCTTGACTCAAATAAAATCGAGGAAAGGCTGACAACAACACTTCCTTATATATATGATGTTAAAATAAACAGAGCTTTACCCAAAACCGTGAAATTAACCGTTACAGATGCGCAGGCCTCATATTCAATAAAAGGCGAGGAAGAAACATATATTTTGCTTGATGATAATTTTAAGGTGCTTGAAGCTAATTCATCGGAAGCTCCGGCAGGCTCGGTGATGATTACCGATGCGGCAGTTGTTAATGCTCAGCCGGGTTATCCGATAGAATTTGAGGATGAACAAACAGCAGATAGGCTTTCGCTTATCTCTCAGGCAGTTAAAAGCACGGGAATGACTCAGGCAACCTCAATAAGCAGCACAGACATAAATAAAAACTATATAGTTTATGACGGCAGAATAACATTTGAGCTCGGAGAATGTGAGGATTTACAGAATAAAATATACAGAGGCCTTGCGGCGTGTGAGCAGCTAAATGAAGGCAGCTCGGGAATACGGGGCAGGCTCGATTTATCGGGTGGCAAGCAATCTTACTTTACAGCCGAATAAGGTTACAAAATCTGTAAAGTAAATCACTTAACAAAATCACGATTTTATAAGTCAAAAACAAGTGTTTTGTTCAATTTGCACAAAGGATTGAAAAATATTTCTGCAAACTTTGAAAAAAATATTTGAAGAATTTAAAAAAAAATATTGCAAAACAGTTACAATATTGTTACAATATATTAGCAAAGGCAATTAGGCAAATAAATTATGGTTCGAATTTAATTCGTTGCCTAACCCGTCTGAACTAATACATATAAGGAGAATAAAAATATGGGACGTTATGAAATTGATACTGAAGATACAAAGGTAGTTTCTATTAAAGTTGTCGGCGTTGGCGGCGGCGGCGGAAATGCCGTAAACAGAATGGTTCATTGCAACATTCAGGATGTTGAATTTATCGCAGTAAACAGCGATAAGCCCGCTCTTTCAAAATCGCAGGCTTCACAGAAAATTCTTATCGGCGAAAAGGCAACAAAAGGCCGTGGCGCAGGTGCTAAGCCTGAAATCGGTAAAAAAGCCGCTGATGAAAGCAGAGAAGCCATAACAGATGCTCTTTCAGGTGCTGAAATGGTATTCATTACAGCCGGTATGGGCGGCGGAACCGGAACAGGTGCCGCTCCGGTTGTTGCTCAGGTTGCAAAGGATCTCGGAATACTTACCGTTGGTGTTGTTACAACTCCATTTGCTTTCGAAGGTAAACGCCGTATGGAGCAGGCTCAGGCAGGTATTGATGAGCTTGCACAATATGTTGATTCTATTATGGTTATTCCAAACGAAAACCTTAAATTTGTAACTGAGGAAAGAATCACTCTTCTTAATGCGTTTGAAATTGCAAACGATGTTCTTCGCCAAGGTGTTCAGTCTATTTCAGACCTTGTCAATGCAACAGGTCTTGTTAACTCAGACTTTGCCGATGTAACCGAAATTATGAAGGATGCCGGCTATGCTCACATGGGCGTTGGCCGTGCAAAGGGCAAGGATAAGGCTGAAATCGCTGCACAGGCTGCTATTTCAAGCCCGCTTCTTAACACCTCTATTGACGGTGCCCGCGGTGTTCTTCTCAATATAACTGCTTCAACAGATATCGGTCTTGAAGAAATCGACGCAGCTTCATCAATAGTAACAAATGCAGTTCATCCTGATTGTGAAATCATCTGGGGTGCTAACTTTGATGAGTCTCTTGAGGATGAAATGATTATAACCGTTATTGCAACCCGCTTTGGCGATAAGGGCCCCGGAGCTCCCATTAAATCAACAACTGCTAATATAGAGGTTGCTCCTCCGCAAAATCAGTCAACAAGCACATTCACTCCGAATGACAGCGACACATTTGATGATATTGTTCAGCTTTTCAATAAGAAATAATGATTAAAGGTAAGCCGTCCGATTATTTCGGGCGGCTTTTTGAATATATAAATTCGGTTAAAATTTTGTCAAACTGTATATTTGATAATTGGATTGTTGAAAACTTTATTGAAAACCTTGCTATAAAGTTGTTTTACTTTACAAAAACTCTGTTGAAAACATTGAAAAATTTGAGTTCTTAACATTTTTAACATACTTTTCAACAATTCTTTCAACAAGATAATAATGTAAAGATTAACCGCTTTACAAAATAAGGAAAAGCCTCTATACATAAATTGCATAGAGGCTTATTCATTATATACTGTATATACGCTTATATTACCATTCGGATTTTGTGTAGGAGCGGATAATATTTGTGATTATATTATCGCGCTTAAAGCCCTTTCCTTTTCCGCCGTTTTTCTGGTCTTGAATTTTTCCCGCTCTTATGGTTATAAAATCGGTTTTATCAAGTATCTTGTCTATCGGCGGAATTTTACCGAAGCTGTAATCCTCATCTGGCGTTTCGTCTGTTATATGCGTTGCAAGGCGTGTGTTAGAGAATTTCTTAACCGCCGTCATTGCAAGAATGATAATTCTGTTGTCCTCGGGCAAGGTAAGCGTTTTTCCGTTTCTAACATCTATTTCATAAATGTAAAAGCATGCCTTTCCGTTTGCAATGTCTCCCTCGGGATGATGAGTGTGTGTAAATTCAAGTCCGAGCGAAACAGGCTTCATAAGTGCAGTTTGGTTAAGTCCTGCCATATCCCATCTGCCGCAGGGCTCTGTCATTGAATGAACGGTAATTGTTTTTTCCCTGCCGTCAACATAAAAGGTTTCCTCTCTGTCGCCGAGAGTTGAAGCCGCAAGCATATAAAGCTTTGTAACACCCTTTGGTATGCTTATATTTTGCTCTCTTGCAACAATAACATCAAACGGCTCTTCGGCGTTTGTCAGCCTAAATGTTATTCCGCCAACTGTTAATGATTGCGGATAAAGCTCGCTCGGAAGAGAGCAACCGCCGCCTTGAAGAATAACATTTCTTTTATCTGCATTAGAGGTAAAGCCCTTTGCGTTTGCTTCAAGCTCAAGCTTTTTAAAGCTTTCTCTGCCTTTCTTTTCGGGCTTTTTAAGGTGTATTCTGAATGTTTTAACGCCAAACGGCTTAATGTCAAAGGTAAGCCTGTTGCCCTTGAATTTTGCCTTTGCCTTTGCTTCCTCGCAGGCGTTAACCTCTTCGGCATCCTCAATTGTCTCAAAAAATTCAAGCGAAACCTTCTTTTGCAGAGCTCCTGCACCCTCGTTTAATCTTATGATTATTCCGTTTGAGTCCTCTGCAAGCTTAACGGCGCGTATAATAACATTATCATTGCCGATTTTTGCAAACGAGAAATCCGAGGAAAGAGAGCCGCTTCTTCTTGCGCTCGTTTGGAATGCTATAAGAGGCTTTTGGAAAAGCTCGTTTTGCTTTTGAGTGCCGTTTTCATATCCTTCGTTGTGGCTGAAAATCGCAAAGGAAAATCTGTTTCGTCCAAGGTCCTGCAAATCCTGCCTTGTTTCTTTCGTGAAGGCTCCCGTGGGAGTATGTAAGCAGGTTAGGCGCAGGGTGTTAGACCTCGGCTTATCCCATCCGTATTTGCAGTCGCTGAAAACAGAAACGCCGAAGCTTCCGTTGCCGGCAGTAATGTCTGCCCATTTCTGTGCAGGCACCTCATAAAGCATTTCTGTGTTGTTTTCGCGCTTGATAACGCCGAGACCCAAATCGTAGGAAGCCGTTTTATTGTAGCAGCTAAACGGGAAAACCGCCTTTAAAAGAGAACGCCTTGAACGCCAGTCAACATTATTTTCAACCTTTAAGAATTGACCTCCTGCTTCAAGCGAAACAATCTGCTCAATAATTGAATGGCCTATCTCTCTTGTTATTTTCAGAGAAACTCTTGCAGGGCCCTTTTCGATTATTTCAAATTCGGGCGTGTTTGCATAGTATTCGGGCTCCTTGTCTAAATCCTCTTTTCTTATTTCCCAGCTCGGATATGAAAGAGCACCCGTGTCGGAAAGCTTAGCCATTTTTATCGGAGCGTCAAGTATCTGCATGTTTATGTCCTTGTCTATAACAGAAGCAATATCTCCGTTTCTGTTAAAGATAACCTGATATTTATCGTTTTCAAGTGCGTGCTCAAAGGCTTTAACATCTGTTTCAATTTTGCAGGCACTGTCAGCCGCCTTAACATCATAAACGCGGTAGCCGAGCGGCTTAACCTCTGCAATGAAAACAATGTCAAATTCCTTGCCCTGCTTGCGTATTATCTGCGAGGGAACCTCGTTGTTTTTATCGTCATAAACGCGAACAAAGGTTGCATTGTGTTTGATTTTTATATGTGCGTTTACTGCGCTTTTTCTTTCGTAGCACGCAGGATTGTTTACTATAACGGCACATTCCGTAACCGCCGAGGTGTCAAGCTCATTAGCAATCGCACCTACCGCGCCCGCATATTCATTTTTAAATTGACTGAGGGACAACGCATAATCGTTTACGGCGTCGTTGTAAACCTCCATATTAGAGGTGCCCGAAATATCATCGTGGAATTGATGGGCAATAACGCGCTTCCAAGCCCTCGTAATGTTTTCCTGCGGATAGGAATAAACTCCGATTGCGTCTGCAAGAACACACGCCTTTTCGGTTATATCCGCAAGTCTTTCGTTTTGAGCGTTAAGCCTTTTGCTTATTGCTCTTGATGTGTATGCGCCTGCACCGTGAGAGGTCATCGGAAGCTCCGTTTCCCAAACGGGAAGAGAAGCCGTTGCCTCCTTTGGAAGCCCTTCCATATCTTTGAATATTTCATCGCTTGAAGCGGATATAATTTCAAAATCCGAGGAGGCGTTTTTGGCAACGCTTTCCTCAACCGCCGCAACGCTTTCTTCTGTTGGCGAGCCGCCTTGGTCGCCCGTGCCGTAAAGGTGCATCGTTTGCGGCAGACCTGCCTCAAATGCGTTTTTGGAAATTTTATCAATAACCGAAATATCGGCTCTTATGTCGCCCGAAAATTTATATCTGTAGCTCCTTGCGTCAAGGCAGGCGAAAACAGTGCTCTTATCGGGTCCCTGCCAAATTCCCAAATCAAACGGAATTGAATATGCAGAGCCCCAGCTCAGCTTTTGAGTTGAAAAGCCGTTAAGCCCTGCGTGGCTCATAACAGACGGAAGTGCCCAGCCGAAGCCGAAGCAGTCGGGCAGGAAAATATCCTTTGTTTTTACGCCGAATTTCTTTTCAAAATAACCGTTTCCCAAAAGAATGTTTCTGAAAAGTGCTTCGGGAGAGGGGATATTAACATCTCCGTTTTCGTATTCTGAGCCTGCGGGACACCATCTGCCGTCTGCAACAGCTTTTTTGATTTCCTCAAAATATTCGGGATAGTATTCCTCAATAAGCTCATAGCGAAACGCTCCTTCAAAATTAAAGCGGTATGAGGGATACTTCTCAATAAGTTTTAAGTTTTCTTCAACCGTGTTCGGCAAAAGCTCTTCAATCGTTTTTGAAAGCTGCCAACGCCAAACCGTGTCTAAATGAGCGGTTGAAACAACATAAGCCTTTTTCTTTTCCATAGTAAAACCTTATTTCTCTATAATTTCATAAGTAAATTCGTAAGTTTTTTGAAGCTCCTTAACCTTATCCTCGTTGTCCTCAATAAAGGTTGGAGTGTAAATTGATTTTCCGTCAACGGAATAATCCTTAACGATTTTGTTAAGTGCCTCCCAAGCCTCTTCGGATTTATCGTAGCCGTCCTCAAACTTAATTAAAAATTCTCTGTGCTTCGGTATTCTGACTTTCATATTTTTTTCTCCTTTGAAATATATAACAGTATTATATAATTTTATAATAAACTAATCAAGAGCAAATTAAAAAGAAACGGCGCAGACAGTAATTTGCCTGCACCGCTTGTTGCTTATTTCTTTTTATCGTCCTTTTTATCTTTGCCGTTTTTATCGGGCTTTTTATCCTATTGCTTTGCATTGTCGGCAGAGGTGGTTTCCTCGCCGCTTTGCTCTGCGTTTGGATTAACAAGGATTTCGTTGTTGTAAAGCTCGCTTCCTTTTTCAAGCTCTTTGTTTACAAAATCTCTGCCGTATTCCTCAAAAACGGTTTGCTTGCCGGAGAAAAGATTTGTTCCTATTCCGAGTCTGTCTCCCTCAATTTCAATTCCCATGCTTGCAACAATTGTTGGGAACATATCAAAGTTTGCATATTGACGGTTAACAAGATATTTTTTGTTAACATCTGCAACATTTTCGGCAGGGTTGAGTATAAGGTTATATTGCGTGCGAAGATAATCGGGGTCAAAATTCTCAAAGAAATCCGTGTCCATACTTAAATGGTCGCCGATTAAAACTATTGTTGTGTTCTCATAAAACGGTTGCTCCTGTATCCAGCGCACAAATTCAACGGCTTGCTGAGTGCTGTAAGCAATTGCGTTTGCATAATGGTCGGAATAGGGGGTAGGCGCATTTTTGCTCAAATATCCGCCGGGGCGGTGTGTGTCTGCCGTTTCCATAATAAAGTTAAACGGCTTGCCTGTTTCGTAAAGCCTTGTTAATTCATCCTTTGCAAACTCATAAAGCTTATCGTCCTCATAGCCCCACCATTCGCGATAATCCTCAGGAATAAGCTTGTTTCTTTTAGCATAACGGTAATCCATTATTTTAACATTTCCGTGGGATTCGTAATAATAGGAAAGTCCGCCGAAGTTTGCGTCTGCACCAAACATAACGGTTTGCTCATATCCGTTATCGTGAAGCAAATCCATAAGCGTATATGCGCCGGGCAGGAAATTATCCTTTGAGCCGTAGCAGTTTTGCTCGGCAGGCACCTTCATCGGAAGTCCCGTTGTCATATTAACCATAGCCGCAACAGACCATTGAGTACCCGTTGCGGTAAGCGGTCCGCCGAATTTGGTTGAATTGTTTGAAAATGTTATTCCCTCGTATGAGAGCTCCGTCAGCTCGGGCATAAGGTTTTGCTCCATATATCCGCCCAAATCCTGCGAAAGATAACTGTTTTCAAGCGATTCAAGATATATATGTATAAGGTTTCGCTTCTGCTCGGGGAAGGTTAGTTGAGCGGTTTCGGGATCAACATAGGTTTCCTCAACAATATCGGATTTCATACAGTATGCTCTGTAAAGCTGAACAAGCTGGAATTTTTGAACTCCGTAAGCAATTCCGCCCGAAAGCATTGCAACAGAAAGAACAAAGCAGATAATTCTGCGAGCAAGTCCGCTGAAAACGGTAACTGCCTTTTCGCCCTTGTGATATTTAATTGAGAATTTGCTGAAAACTATAATGGCGAATATAGTCGTAATAAGCATTGTTTGAAAAACAGGGCCTTCAAATCCCTCAATATAAACGCCTACATCCGTGCCCTCGGTAGGGGAAAACAGATTGATAATAAGCTGGTCGGCTGTAACATCTCCGAATGCACCCTTGCCCCATATTGTGCCGAAATATGCGGCGCTTCCGAGTGCGGTAAAAATGCAGGAAAGAATTTTAACAAAAATTGCCAAGCCCTTTTTCTTCGGCGATTTTTCCTCTTCAAAGGTTAGTCGTCTGTTAACAAATCCGGAAAGCACAAGTAAAACGGCACCAACGCAAAGCGAAAGTATAAAAAACTGAATATATGTTGCCGTTGTGCATTTTTCTGTTGTAATAAAATGCTTAAAGTGAAAAACATATTTCACTATTGCAAGCGATATTAAATCAACTGCAAAAACGCTTCTTATAATTCTGTGAATACAGGTTTTGACGGTTCTGCTTTCGCAAAGGAAAATTATTTCAATAACCGCCGTTATAACACCGCCTATGGCGCCTGTTAAAATTAACATTTAATTTTCCTCTCTTCATCTGTTTTATTGCATTTGTAATTTTATCATATATTGCCGTGTGTTACAATAAATAATACAGATTTGTCATATTTTAATTTGTTAGGCGTTAAAGAGCAATCCGAACCGCGATTCTGATTGCCTATTTTTGATAAAGCAATTCAACAAGCTCGTCCGTGTCGTTAAGATTAATGCGCTTTGATGCTATGTATGTTCTGTAATCCGTAAAGAAATTAATTTTATCCTTTGGATTGAATTTGCCGTAGCTTGAAGTAACTATCGTGCCGTCATCAAGAACAACATTTCCGCAGTAGCCCGTGTCTGCTCCTGCGTAGTATTCGGGCTCTTTCTGACCTTTTGTGTAAATATGAGCAAGCTTAATTCTGTACTGCCCCTGCGTGCCGTTCTTCAAATCCTCGTATGTGCCGACCCAAGCAACCCAGCCCTCGCTTATCCAGCCGCCTGTTGTGTCGTCCCTTGCGTTTTCCTCTGCCTTTTTGCCTCTTTCAATTGAACGGAAGGTAATAAAGAGTCTTCCATCCTTTGTCCATTCTGCCTTGTGGCGTTCGCCGTTTAAAGCGGCAGGAGCCTGCCTCGGCTTGCTCCATGTTTCGCCCTCGTCTGTTGAAAAGGAAACTATTGAATTAACCCTTTTGGAGTTGCTTCTCGCAATAAGGCAAAGCTCGTCGCCCGTGCCGTTTTCAGAGCGGATAACCTCAACCTCACACATACAGGCGTCCTCTTCGGCTTCTCTGTATTCGGAAAAGTACTTCTCGGGAACGCTCCAATGCGGATTTCCGCTTTCGTCAAAGGTCAGTATTGTTTTGTAATTATAAAAATCGCTGTCGTGAAAAAGTCCCATCCATTTATCAACAAACTCGCCGTTTTCTTTAAGCTGAGTAAGGCTTGACATTGCAACAATCGGAATAACGGGATATTCACTCGATTTATCGTAAAATGTTTCAAATTCCGTCCAGCTTTCTCCCTCATCAGCTGAAACGGAGCAGTTAAATCCGCCGTTTGTTTCGGGCATATCGCTCCATTGCGGATTAGCTGAAATCATTATAAGCTTATCACTTGTTTTGCCGTCGGTAAATTGAAGTCGGTAAACCGTTGGAGTTTCAAGGGAATTCTCCCAGCTTTTCGGCGTGCCTTCAATGCTTTCGCTCCATGTTTTTCCGCCGTCTGTGCTTATCTTGCTCTGAACCGCTCCCTTGCCGTGTCCAAGCGGATAAAGTGTAAGTATGTTGCCGTTTTTGAGCAAAACGGAATCAGGATGAGCCATATATTTTTCGCTGTTATCAACAGTTGTCAGCTCATACAAATAATCGTATTTTTCATCTATTCCGTCAGGCTTAACACTTAGGTCAAGCTCGGGAACGGTATAGTCCGCTCCCGTGAAGGGGAGAGCCTCTGCCGTTTGCTTTGAGCAACCGCAGAAAACCGAAATGGCTGTTACAGCGCAAAGTAAAATAGAGAGTAATTTTTTCATAACAAAAACCCTTTCATTATATTTGATTTTATTGTAGCATATTTAAAACAAAAATTCATCAACTATTTGATTGTATTTTAAATTTTTTATGATATAATTATTTGGTAATATCTAAATAATCAAAATTTTTTCGGAGCAGGTAAAATGAAAACAAAAATCAAAGCTTTGGTGAAGCTGTTTTTTACTATGCTTTATATCAGTGCATTTACATTCGGCGGAGGCTTTGTTATCGTCAACTTTATGAAAAGAAAATTTGTTGATGAGTTTCAGTGGATTGATGAAAAGGAAATGCTTGATATAACGGCAATGGCACAGTCGGCACCGGGAGCAATTGCGGTTAATGCGGCAGTTCTTGTCGGTTGGAAGGTGCAGGGAGCTATCGGTATGGTGGTTTCCGTTATAGCAACCATTCTTCCTCCGCTGATTATTTTAACAGTAGTTTCGCTTATATATGATAAATTTGCAGCAAATAAGTATGTTGCGCTTGTGCTTCAAGGCATGCAGGCAGGTGTTGCCGCCGTAATTCTTGATGTTGTGTTCAGCCTCGGCTCAAATGTTTTGAAGAAAAGCGAGATACTTAATATAGTTATTTTCGTTCTTGCGTTTATCGCCACACTCTTTTTAAGAATAAATGTTGTTTATATTATTCTTTTTGCCGCCGCAGTAGGCGTCGTTAAAGAAATCATAAGCAAAAAGAAGAGGAGGCGACGGGATTGATTTATTTAAAGCTTATGTGGAGCTTTATCCAGGTTGGCCTTTTCAGTATCGGAGGCGGATATGCCGCAATTCCTCTTATTCAGGAGCAGGTTGTTGATATAAATAAATGGATGTCGGCCGGCGAATTTACTAATCTTATAACTATTGCAGAGATGACGCCCGGCCCGATTGCCGTAAACTGTGCAACCTTCGTCGGCATCCGAATTGCAGGAACGGCAGGGGCCGTTATTGCAACGCTTTCCTGCATTGCTCCGTCTGTTGTAATTGTTTCTGTTATGGCTGTTTTGTATAAAAAATACAGAAAGTCAACTGCCTTTCAAAATATTCTTTCCTCGCTGATACCTGCCGTTGTTGCTCTTATTCTTTTTTCGGCAATTAAAATTTTTTCTATGGCAGTTTTCAACAGCGATATTTATTCACTCAGCGCTTCATCATTCTCAAGTATTTATTGGATTGGCGCAATTCTTTTTGCAGCGGCATTTTTTGCCCTGCGCAAATTCAAGCTCAATCCTATACTTGTTATGTGCCTTTGCGGAGCGGCCAACCTCTGCCTTGGCTTGATAATTAAATAGGTTATATAAAAGAATCAAGGAACCGTTTGGCTCCTTGATTTTTTTATCACTCGTTATTTTGAACTTAAAGCCTCTGCTTCAAAAATCATTTCCCAATTTGAATAGTATTCAAGCTGCTTTATAAGCTTTCTTGCCTGAATATAATCAAATGCCTTTTTATGGAAATTATCAAGCTCCTTTGACGCCTTGCGAAGCGCTGCGGTTTTAGCCTTGATTTCCTCCTTTGTGCTTTCGCCCATTGCATTAGCCCTGTTGTATTCCTCAACGGAGGGCTCGCTGATTCCGTAAAGCTCTTCAACCGTGTGCTTTAAAAGCTCCTGTGCCTTTGCGGTTTTTTTCTTCATTTCATTAGTGTTGAAGCGGTCTTTTTCATTGATAATGATTTCAAGCGCCTTTTTTCTTGCCAAAAGCTTTTTTGCTTCTTTTCTTTTAATATTTCCTTTTAGCCTTTCGCAAATCTCGTTGTGTTCGGTTATTGCAGAGGAATAAATATCCTTTGCCTCTTCAAGCTGCCCTTCGGAAAGAGAGCCTGTTGCGTAGTCTTCAAGTGCCGCTCGTATTTTTAAAACGGATATGTGAGAATCGTGCTCCTCTTCGGTTAATGTGTAAAGCGTTGTAAAAGGAATTAAAGAAAGAGCATATCCAACAATCGCAATCACAATCATCGCCTTTGCAAGAGGCTCTCTGAATTCCATTAAGTATAAATCGTCATAATTATCAACCAATCCGAAATGATTTTGCAAAACTATGGTGTTGATAAAATATGTTATACCCATTGTTACAAATGTTCCGAGAATTCCAACGAATTGGCTCATAAGCCCTTCAAGGCGTTCGCCGGTTTTGTATTGCTGATAATCAAGCACATCTGCATTCATTGCCGGATCGCTGATAATCGGGAAGGTTGTGAAAAATCCTCTCAGCCAAACAAAAGCAAAAAGCACCCATATCTGCCTTATTGAAAGGTACATTCCGATCATACAAAGTATGTTGCAAAGCGTGTAGGTTATAACAAGCCTTCTTTTTCCAAGCTTTCTTATTAATAACGGAGCAATAAGCATTGCAGGCGTTGCGGCAAAGCCCAAAACCGTCATCAGAGTTCCGTTTAAAATGCCCTGCTTTTCTGTTGTAAGGCTTAATGTGTCTTTAATTCCGTAATAGAAATACCATGTTGTAACATTGCCGATTCCGGCTTGGAAGAACACAAACCAAGATGTTATCGAGCGTGCCCATTGATATTTGTTTTTTATACCCGAAACAACGCCCTTAATAAACGGAACCTTGGGAGTGTAATCCTTTGAAACGATTATTCTTTCCTTTGTTCCCGAATAGCTGAACAAACCGATTAAGGCACCGAGAATTCCGAAAATCGGCATAATAACACGGTATGCGGTTATGTGTTCAAGTCCGCCGGTAAAGCCGGCAATAATAGGAACAATAAAGCCTGCAATTGACGGCGCAAGGGAATATATAAAGGTTGAAACGGTAATAACATCTGCTCTTTCGTTTGAGTTGGGGCTCATAACCTGAACAAGCGTTGAATATGCCTGGTCATAAAACGGATAGCAAATTTGAAGAAGCATATAGCAGCCGAAAAGCGACCAAAGTCTTTGGTTGTAGCTCATTGTTTCAAACGGCAGAAATGCAAAAATTGTAACAATAAGTGCAGTCGGTATTCCTGTGTATAACAGATAAGGTCTGAATTTTCCTTTTTTGCTTCTTGTGTTATCAATTATAAGTCCTCTTAACGGTCCTATAAACATTGTTAAAACGGTTGCAAGCATGCTCAAATTAACAAGGTCGCCGTTTTTTAGGTGAAGTGCCGAGCCGGCAAGCAGGCAGGTGCCCGACAGGCCTATATAGTATGTAACCTGAATAACGAATTTAACACCGATACCGCCAACGCTGTATGCGCATATTTCCTTAAACGGTATGTATCTTCCTTCGGGAGGTGTTTTCCAGTATTTTTTAACGGAAGCAATTAAATCCTTCAGCTTGTTTATCAGTTTCATAGGTTTCTCCAAAAATTTTATTATGCAATTAAATCACAATTATATTATAGCAATAAAATTCATCTTATACTATGAACTTATTGCACAAAAAAATTTCTATTTTTTAAACATAGTAACCAATAAAAATGATTTTGTGCTTCTTTTTGCTTCTTTTGCATAACAATTTAACGGTGATTTATATGCGCTTCATTGAATATAACAGGGAAGATGCAGTTGAATATGCTCTTAAATGGGCTCTTTCCCGTAATCCGAAATATTATGATTTTGAAGGGGTAGGTGGCGACTGCACTAATTTTGCATCCCAATGCGTCTATGCAGGCTGTAAGGTTATGAATTATGAAAAAGATATCGGCTGGTATTATAATTCGGTAAACGACAGAGCCGCCGCTTGGTCAAGCGTTGAATATTTGAGAAAATTTCTTCTAAGCAACAGCTCCTTCGGCCCGTTTGCCTCGTCTGTTTCTCTTTCTCGATTGCAGTTGGGAGATTTAATTCAGCTTAATAACGGCCTTGAGTTTTATCACACCCTTGTTGTAGCGGGCTTTTCGTCAGGCACTCCGCTCGTCTGTGCCCACACAGACGATTCATATTTGCGCCGCCTTGATACCTATTATTATAATTATGCCTCTGCTCTTCATATCCTCGGAGCCGGCAATCGCTGAAAGCACCGTTCGGTGCTTTGCTTTTTAATGGTGCAAGTGTTCAAAACGGATTTGAAACGCAAGAAAAAACCGCAAAATAAAAAAACCTCAACTATGCGTTTGCATGTTGAGGCTCTGTACCTATGGTTGCGGGGGCAGGACCGAAAAGCCTACTCATTATCGAACAATCCACCGGATTGTTCTCCCAATCAGCTTCGCCCTGCTGGCTTGCTTCTTGGAAACTCGTTCGCAGGTTCGATTCCTTTTTATCATAATTATAAAAAACAGACACCGAAACGGCGTCTGTCTTTTTATGCTTCATAGATCTGCTGAGTACCATTAATGGCCTCTGCTAAATATACATTACTCCAGCGTTTTGCGCCTTCTTTATCCCGGTTGAGCAGATGCCGGTAGAGCTCCTCCACATTGCTGTGAAGGGCAGCTACTCCGTACTTTTTGCAGAACCGTACCCAAAGCGCAATACAGGGTACTTTAAAGGAGGTATAAATCAGGGGCAGAATGTGGTTGCCGCCCATCAGCGTCAACTCATGATGAAAACGGAAAGCGATCTCCGCAGCTTGCGCAGGTAGGGGATGCTCTGCCAGTTGATCTACAAACTTTCCTAACTGCTCTAATTGTGCGTCGCCGGCATTGTCGATAACCCGGTTCAGGGTCATCTGCTCCAATCCCCAGCGCACTTCTAAAATAGACCTGATCTCCTCTTTGCCCAGCATACCGCCGTTGTAGTCCATGATAGCCATGAGGGTTTCCATGTTACCGTCCCGTCGATAGTCCGCTACAAATGCGCCCTGTCTTGGACGCACCTCTAAAAAACCTTGCCGGGCCAGTTCTGTAATACCACCGTTGACCACCGCACGGGAGACACCCATAAGCTGGCAGAGTTCCCGCTCTGAGGGAAGTTTCTCTCCCATGGGCAGTTCTCCGGAGAGGATCATTCCCTGCAATTTCTGTACAAAAAGCTCTTTCAGACTGGGTGCATAAAGCTGTTCAAAATTCATAGCTGGATCCTCCTCGAATGTTCTGGTTATACCACATACCACGATGTAATTTTATCATACAATATGTCAAATTTCAATATGTATTTTTACGACAAAACATAAAATTTCCGGCAATGAATTGACAGATATAGAAAGAAATCTTAAAATATAATAGTAAAAATACCGTTTTCCTGGTATGACCAGAAAGGAGCGATGAGTTTGGAAACTGTTAGAATTTTAGAGGTCAAACAAAGTGTTTTTGCCAACAACGATGCGCAGGCCGATAAACTGCGTCAGGAGCTGAAAGAGAAAGGCATTTACTTGCTGAATCTCATGTCCTCTCCCGGTAGCGGCAAAACCACTACGCTGACCCGTTTGATCGCCGCCCTGCAAGATGATTTGAAGATTGGCGTGATGGAGGCGGATATCGACTCTGATGTGGACGCTAAGACCATTGCTGCCACCGGTGCCAAAGCGATTCAGCTTCACACCGGCGGTATGTGCCACCTGGACGCAGCCATGACCCGTCAAGGTCTGGAAGGCTTGGGCAGAAACGATGTTGATCTGGTGATTTTGGAGAATGTGGGCAACTTGGTTTGTCCTGCAGAGTTTGATACCGGTGCCGTTGCGAATATGGCAATCCTCTCCGTTCCGGAGGGACATGACAAGCCGCTGAAGTATCCGCTGATGTTCCAGGTATGCGACACGGTACTGATCAATAAAATTGATGTAGCCCCATATTTCGATTTTGACTTTGAAAAGTGTAGGGAGTATATCCATATGCGTAATCCCAAAGCCAAGATTTTCCCCATTTCCGCCAAAACCGGCGAGGGTGTGGAAGCGGTCGCTGCATTTCTGAAAGAAGAAGTGATGAAATGGAAAGGAGCTTAAGAAATGGCAGATTACTTAGCTGATTTCTACCCGGATTGGGTAGACAAAGAAGAAAATCCCAGACAGATCATTCTGGAACTTGGTAAAATGATCACCAACCGGATTCCCGTGAAACTGGGTTTCCAAAAGCTCAACAAGTACGATCCCGAGTACTGGGGTCTTGCTACTCTCTTAACCGACGAGCAGGCAGAGGTGGCTTTGAAGATGGGTGTGAGAAAGCCCAAAACCATGGAGGATATGGTTAAGCTCACCGGAAAGAGCGAAACAGAGTTGGAAAAGCTCCTGGGGGATATGTCCTTCAAGGGCATTCTGGAGTACAACTGGGAGAATCCCACCCGCACCAAGCAGTGGGTCCTG
>UQSH01000039.1 GCA_900543795.1 uncultured Oscillospiraceae bacterium
CACGGTTCAGACCACTTTATCGACAGTCTGAAAAGGCTTTCCCACTCGGGAAAGCCTTTTATTAATTTACGGCTTTTTGATTTTGTTAAGCTGAGCATTAATTCCGAGAAGCTGCTCCTTTGTGAATTTAACACCTGCCGTGCCGAGAAGATTTGTTAAACGCAAAACGGTAAATCCGCTCATCATTTGCATCATTGCATTCTTATCAATCTCCATACCTGCTGCGCCTGGACCGCCTGCTTCCGCAATTTTGCTCATCATCTGCACGAAAAGCGCTGCGCCCTCGGGCGATTTCATAATATCGCCAACCTTATCGTTGATTGAGAAATATCCCTCAACCTCCGTTATATCAAACCAATTGAGGATTGCTCCCTTTTCCTTGAGCCTGTATGCCTCGTTGAATTTATCAACCTTTCTTATAACGCTTTTGTCTGTGCAATCTCCTGCACGGGCAACAAGCTCTGTTTCTGCTTGAATATTAGGAACATCAAAATAGAAGAAATGCTCGGGACTTTCCTTTACGCCAAGACTTTTTCCGTTTGCAAAAAGCTCAACGCTCGGAAGATTTGAATAAACGGTAACCTTAGTTGATTCCTCAACTCTTTCAACATATCTTTTACCGCAGATATGAACAAACGGCTCATCGGAAAGCCAAGCCTTATAGGCATAAAAGGAATCCTTTTTATATTTTCTGTCAAATGTTACAAGGCCTTTATGATTCTGTCCGTTTTCGCCGCCCTCGTTTCTTGCGTCTGCGCCGAAATCAAACATATTCCAAACATGAGTTGCCCAAATATACCTTCTTGTAAAAAGCTGCTTAATAAGCTCCTCATGGTAATGAGCCTGATACTCCTCGGTGTAATCTCCCTGCGTGGGATTTGAGGTGTGCCAATTAAGCGCCTCACAGCCGTATTCGCTCATACCTATCGGAATATTCGGAAATTCCTTATGGAAATTATCAAACCACGGGCCGTTCATTGAGGTGTCGCCGCCATACCAGCCGAAATAGTGGTTATAGGAAATAACATCCGGAATTTGAATATACGGATCGTGAATATCACACATTGAAACAACTGCGCAGGTTGTTAACCTCGTTTTATCCATTTCGTGAACTAAATCGTTTAGCACTCTATGATTATCAATTAAATCATCATTTGAGCCGTTCATGGAAATTTCATTTGAAAGTCCCCAAACAACAATACACGGATGATTATAATTTTGAGTGATAAGCTCCTTCATCTGCGAAATTGTGTTTTCTCTGCCTGTTGGCATATGCTTTGAAATATAAGGGATTTCTGCCCAAATAACAAGTCCCTTTTCATCGCACAAATCATAAAAATACTGATCGTGCTGATAATGTGCAAGGCGTATTGTTGTTGCACCGAGCTCGCAGATAAGCTCAATATCCTCCTCGTGATGCTCCGGAAGAAGCGCATTTCCTATTCCCCATCTGTCCTGATGCCTTGAAACGCCGTGAAGCGGATATTCCTTTCCGTTAAGGATAAATCCATTTTCGGCGTCAATCTTAAAGCTTCTGCATCCGAAGCGTGCCGAAACATTATCAAGCACCTCGCCGTTTTCGCACAAAATTGCCTCTGCCGTGTAAAGATACGGGTCTTTTCTTCCGTTCCAGAGGTGAACATTTTTTATTTCAACCTCCGCTTGAGGATTGCTTGCAGGAGCCTTTGAAGAAGCAACAGGCTCCCCCTGTGCATTCTTAACCGTAATAAGAAGCTCTTGATTATCCTTTGCGTTTGAAAGGTAACAATTAATTTTAACCTTGGCGTCATTTCCGATAATTTCGGGAGTTACGGCAATGCCGGGTCCTCCGTAATATTCAAGGTCAAAATGAGAATCCGAAACTGCAATAATATTAACATCTCGGTAGAGTCCGCCGTAAAAAGTGAAATCAGCCATCTGAGGATAAACCGTTTCGTTTTCGCTGTTATCAACCGCAACCGAAATGATGTTGCTTTTTTCAAGTGCCTTTGTTATATCAACTCTGAATGTTGAATATCCGCCATCGTGATGATAAAGCTTTTCTGCACCGACATAAACATCGGCAGAGGAATTTGCTCCCTTAAATTCAAGAAAATATCTGTCTGCCTTCGGAAGCTCCTCTCTGTCTATTTCCTTTGCGTACCAACAGGTGCCTCTGTAATAATCGTTTTCTCCGTCCTGACCGTCAATATTATTCCAGGTGTGCGGAAGATTAACGAAATCCCAAAGCACGGGCATTTCAGACGGAGCAGAGTCCGCCTGCTTTGTAAATGCCCATTTTCTGTTAATATTAATAACTTCTCTCATTAAAAACCAACTCCATAAATTTTTTACTCTTCGCCGTTTGAATCGTTTTGATTCTTTGCCTGCAAGATTGCAACATTTTCATCAACCTGCTTCTTATGAAGCGGATACCAGAACCAAAGAATGAGTGCAAGAACAAGGAATCCGATTGCCGGAACTATAACGGAAATATTATAAATTCCGTTTACAACGCTTTCATCAAACTGCGTTTCCTTTGAATATCCTATCATACTGAGAAGAGCACCCGAAAGTCCCGATGAAGCCGCCTGACCGAGCTTTCTTGCGAAGGAATACAGCGCATAAACAGAGCCGTCCTCTCGAACTCCGTTTTTAATTTCGGAATAATCAATAACATCTGTGATAAGAGCCCAGCAAACCATTGAGAAAACGCCGAGACCGAGCCAGCAAACTGCCTGCAAAGCAACATATACCCAAACATTTTGCGGACGAATAATGAGGAGCAAAAAGCAAACGGCTGCCGCCATAATATTTGAAACAACGCTAACCTCTGCCTTGCCGAATTTCTTTGCAAGAGGCTTTGCAACAAATGCTGCAATAAGCATTCCGCCTCCCATCATAAGGGTTGCCATTGTTTGCGCCTTTGCGTTTTTATAGAAATTCGGAAAAACATAATTTGCCATTGACTGCATTGTGAGCTGGGCAAGAAGCATAAAGATTGAAGCGCATATAATTGAAATGAGCGCTCTGTTTTTAACTGCATTTTTAAGCATCTGTCCAACGCTGTTATTCTGCATAGCTTCTTCGCTCGAAACAGATTTAACACGCTCTGTTGTTAGGTTGTAGCAAAGCAGATAGCAAATTATTGCGCAAACAGAAAAAATACCCGCAATAATAGTAAATCTTCCGCCGTTGAGCACTTCGTTTCCGTTTATCTTATCATAAGCAATCATGGGAACGCCTGCGGTAATTATACCGCCTGCAAGCATACCGCCCATTGTTCTGAAGGTTGAAAGCGACTGCCTGTCTGACGGGTCAGACGAAATTGCAGACGCCATTGAACCGTAAGGAATATTAACCGAGGTGTAGAAAACGGAGCCCCAAAGAATATATGTTATAAATAAATATGCAATCTTTGCCGCCTGTGAAAGATCGGAAAGAGAGCTTTGGTACATAAGAAATGACATAAGCGCAACAGGACCGCACATACGAAGTATCCACGGCTTAAACTTGCCTGCCTTTGTATATTTGCTTCTGTCGCAAATTCTGCCCATTGCAACATCGGTAAACGCATCAACAAAACGCGCAATCATCATAATTGCGCCGACTGCTGCACCCGGAACATCCATAACATCGGTATAGAATTTCATTAAGAAGCTTGACGACAGAATAAAGGTGAAATCATTAGCGAAATCGCCGAACATATAGCCAAGCTTGTCTTTAATACCGAAAGGCTTAACCTGATTATTACTCATAACCCTCTCCTTAAAAAAATAACAAATATTTTAAACATTTGGTATAATTTTGATAAAAACTATACAAAACACTTAATAATAACATTTTATAATAAAGCTGAAATAAGCGTGAGTATTATTTTTATATATTTTAGTATTTTTTTTATGTTATATTGATTTTTTGCAAAAATTATACGATAATAGGAATAAATAAACAATTACGGAGTAAAAATATGGATTATTCTGCCGAGCTTGATTTTTTTAAATCCATTCTGTTAAATCTTCACTTGAAGGCAACTGTTTTGCGAGAGGAGGAAGAAGCAGAGGAATGCCTTGATTTCGGTATTCGCTCGTTGCTTAATTATAAAAAGGAATACAACAGTATGTTCAGCGTTTCTCAAATTGATATTAATCCAAACACGATTGTTGAATATACCGATGAGTTCAGATGCAAATACATTTATATGCTTTTGCCCGAGACTGATAAAAAAACCGTTCTTTTAATCGGTCCGTACACGGAAACGAATATAACAAAGGAGGTTTTGGCAGGTGCAGAAAAGGAATTCGGACTTTCAAATAATATTATTTTACAAATAGAAAAATATTATACAAGAGTGCCTTATTTTGAAAACACAAGGATAATAATAACACTTGTTAACAGCTTTGCACAAATAATTTGGGGAGGCTTTGAAAACTATTCGTTTGAGTACAAAAGCGATTTAAGCTTTCACGACGACAATTTCTCAAATATTGATTACAGCGTTAACAAGGGCGACAACGCCGAGCTTGCAATCCAAATTCTTGAATCACGCTATCAAAAGGAAAACGAGCTGATGGCTGCGGTTTCTCAGGGATTGCTTCACAAGGCAGAGCAAATACTCGGCAATGCCTTTCGCAATTCCGTTATTGAAAAAAGAACCGAAAACCCCATTAGAAATCTAAAAAACTATATTGTTATTCTTAACACGCTTTTACGCAAGGCGGCAGAAAACGGAGCAGTTCACCCTCTTTATATAGACAGAATGTCCTGCGCTTATGCAATTCAGGCAGAGGCGCTGACAAATCTTGAAGACGGATATAAGCTGATTAAGGAAATGGGGCGAAGCTATTGCAGGCTTGTGCAAAAGCATTCCGTTAAAAGCTATTCCCCGCTTGTGCGAAAGGCAGTTATAAGAATAGACGCTGACCTAACATCAGATTTAAGCCTAAACAAGCAGGCGCAGCTTCTTAATGTTAACCCAAGCTATCTATCCGCTCTTTTTAAAAAAGAAACGGGCATAACGCTGACGGATTATGTAAACACAAAGCGAATTGAACACGCCGCTCTTCTTTTAAGAAAAACAGACCTTCAAATTCAAACGGTTGCGCAGAAATGCGGAATATATGATGTTAATTATTTTACAAAGCTATTTAAAAAATATGAAAACAAAACACCTAAGGAATACAGAGAGGCAAACAGTATAATGACCACTAAACGCTTTGAGGTGCAAAACGAATAGCATTAAAATAACACTTGCAACATCACCCTATATGTGATAAAATTGTTGAGGCTTTAAATAATCAGGATAAGGAGCTGAATTTTATGAGCGGACATTCAAAATGGAGCACCATTAAAAGAAAAAAAGGAGCAAACGACGCTGCCCGTGCAAAGGTTTTCACTAAAATAGGCAGAGAGCTTGCAGTTGCAGTTAAAAACGGAGGTCCCGATCCGTCCGTTAACTCAAAGCTTAAGGATGTTATTGCAAAGGCGAAGCAAAATAATGTTCCAAACGATAATATCGAGCGTATGCTTAAAAAGGCAGCAGGCGAAACAGGCGGCGCAGATTATGAGGAAATTCTCTATGAGGGCTACGGTCCGAGCGGAGTTGCCGTTATTGTTGAAGCTTTAACAGATAACAGAAACCGCACCGCAGGCGAGGTTAGGCATTATTTCGACAAGGCAGGCGGAAATATGGGAACAAGCGGCTCCGTTACATTTATGTTCAGCCGCGAGGGCGTTATTCTTATTGAAAAAGAGGATGTTGACGAGGACGCTCTTATGATGGATGCACTTGACGCCGGCGCAACAGATTTTATTACCGATGACGATGATGTTTTTGAAATCAGAACAGAGGCAAACGATGTTGGAGCAATCCGTGATGACCTTGAAAGAAAGGGCTATAAAATTATTTCAAGCGATCCGGCATATATTCCCTCAACATATACACGCCTTGAAAATCCCGATGATATGATGAAGATGAGCCGAATGATAGAAATGTTTGAAGAAAACGATGATGTTCAGGCAATCTGGCACAACTGGGAAAACGAAGACGAATACGAGGGCTGAAAATCATAAAAACTGCTCCGCAGGATTAAAAAATCCTGCGGAGCTTTTATTATGCAGATATATTATTATATTTTCCTAAATCGGGAATTACCGTAACAAATGAAACTTCACGGGTTTTTGCATTAACATAAACGATAACCTCGGGATAAGGTGCTCCGTCGGTAAGTGGCTCTGCGTCGAGTACAACCTCCCAGCAATATTCGGGAGCTTTTTCATATTGATAGCTTTTAACATCATTTTTAATCGCTGAATAATAATTAAATGACCTACCCCATTGAACATAATTGTTTGAAAAGTCAATATTCTTCCAAAGGATTGTTCCCTCTTTACCTGTTTCGGAAGCTTTTTCCGAAGCCGGTGTAAAGCTGTATTTAGCAGAGTCATTATAATACTTACTGCTTTTCGATTCCTCTAATGCAATTTTCTCGGCTTCCTCAGCAGTTATATAACCGTTCGGCAAATCTGCTCTGATATTGTATTCTGCATCAAGCAAATCATTTATCTCGCCCGTTGAAGTATTGAGAGAGCGATATATTATATCCTGCCCTTCTGCGCAATTCAATATCATTACATTGCTTTCGGTTATAAATGACGGAACAGCCAAGCCACCGAAAACAAGTGAAAAGCTGCTTTCATCATAATTACCGTTTTTGTCAATAACAATTCTGTAAAGCCTTTGCTCATTTATTGCAGAGCCGTTATCTGCTTCAATATCCTCAACAGTTGAAAGATAAAGAGCATTATTAATGTATGCAACAGGCTCTAACTCTGTATTTGTTTTAAAGATTTCACTTTTTTGGTTATCACTTGCCGTAACAAATAACGAACCGTTTTCAAATGTAAAACTATTGCCGTCAACAGAACATTCATAATTGATTTCATCTTCGGCAGAACATTCAAACGGCTTAAACTCCTCTGGAAGATTAAGCTCCGCCGCCTCCTTTGAATTTGAAGAAGCACTATGGCTTGCAACCCCTTCCTGCGAAGCCGAACAGGCAGTTAATGAAAAAATCATCAAAGCCGATAACATTGTAATTATAATTTTCTTCATAAAAGACACACCGCCAATAAATGTTATTTCTTATATTAAAGACCTCGTCGAGATAATATTTAATAAGATCAACACACTGAACACCGGAAGATCCATCGTAATCCATTGCTTTATTTATATGATTATTTTATTTTAAATAATTTTTTAACGGCACGCTTGATTTTTGATAAGAGTGTGCTGTTTGCCGCTTTTTGCAGGGCGGCAATTTTTTTATCCTTTTCGGCAAGCTGTTTGTTTTTATCATTAAGCTCTGCCGTTAGCCTTTCGATTTCAAGGCGGCGTGAAACTGCCTTTTGATTTATTTCACGCTTGCGTGAAAGAAGCTCATACCTGTCTGCCCAATAGCTGTTTGCAAACGAAGCAAGAGCGTTTACCGTTTCATTATCTGCCGAATTTTTTATACATTCAAGAACGGTTAAAATCATTGAAAACAACGCCGGATTTTCAAACGCGCCGTGTGCATCGATCTCGCCGCAGGCATAATACTGCCACAAAAACAGATTATTACATTCCGAAACACCGTATTTAAGCTTCAAATCAAAATTATTTGTTAAATATTTAAGGTCAACATCATAATCAAAATCAGAGGCTATATTTGATATAATCAAAAAGGTGTTTTTAGGATTGCTTTTTATCATTGAGGCAAAATCATTTCTTGCCTTAAAGTCCTCGCTTGACGGATTAATTCCCGTTACCGAAACGAATTTGCCTTTATACTTATATTTTTCAATATCAAGCTGTGGATTTATTGCAACAACCGAGCTTTCGGGAATAAGCGAGCCGACTGCAACTGCCGCCGAGCCGCCGCTTGAACGCCCGTAAAGCACAATATCGGAATTATCAACCTTAAGAAGCCGTGCTATTTCGCAAATAAGCATTGCGGTTGGCTCTCTGTAATCCTGCGTATCGGTTCCGTAAAACCAGCCGACAGTTAAATCGGGATATGTGAAATACATTGGGTCATCAATACAGAGAACGGAAGCACTTGTGTTTACATACCACGACCATGATGAAAAGGTTGGATACGGCACAACATCGCAGCCGCCGTTTCTTGAACGCGCACCGCTGAAAAAAACAACAAGCCTTTCAGCACTTCCCTGCCTGAAAAAGCATTCCAAGCGTGTTGACGAAATATCCGCAAAAAAGCGAGACGGCGGCAAAGAGCCGTCGCCGAGCTTAAACTCAACAGGCACAGACTGAACAAGAGCCTTATCTGCCTGCATATTTATATGATAATCATATTCGCTTTTAGCCTGCTGTGAATCTAAATCCGCACCGAGCTCAAAGGAATTTTTATCTGCCTCTTTAAAAATTGTTTCAAGAGATTTCATAAGCACTCCAAAAAGGATTTTTACTCTGCCGCGGCTTGCTCTGCGGCGTTTTCCTTATTCTCTGCCTTTGGCTTTTCGGCAACAACCTTTTTGAGCATTTCCTTTTCTTCCTTCATTGCCCTTGCTCTGCTGTCTTTTTCGCCCTTTGTCATTTCCTCATAAACGGCGGAAACGGTTTCAACATCGCCCTGAGAAATTATTTTGCCGTGGTCAAGGAGAATTGCCGTGTCGCAAATTGCCTTAACCTGCTCAATGCTGTGAGAAACGAAAAGAACCGTTACACCGCTTTCAAACATAGACTGAACCTTTTTAAGACTCTTTGTTCTGAACTTTGCATCGCCAACCGAAAGCACCTCATCAAGAATAAGAACATCGGGATCAACCGCAGTTGCAATTGAGAAGCCGAGACGCGCCTTCATACCGGATGAATAGTTTTTAAGCGGAACATCAATGAAATGACCGAGCTCTGAAAACTCAACAATTTCATCATATTTAGACTGAATATATTCCCTTGAATATCCAAGGATAGCACCGTATAAAAAGATATTTTCCTTGCCCGAATAGTTTGGGTCAAAGCCTGCTCCGAGTTCAAGAAGCGGAGCGATAACGCCCTGCTTTTCAACCTTGCCCGAGGTTGGCTTATAAACTCCGACTATTGTTTTGAGCAGCGTGCTTTTTCCTGCGCCGTTAAAGCCGAGGATTGCAAGGTGCTCGCCCTTTTTAACCTCAAAATTAATATCCTTTAAAGCGTCAAACTTTTTATATTCAAGCTTTCCCTTTAAAAATTTAATAACATATTCTTTAAGGTTGTCCACCTTTTCCTTATTAAGATTGAAGGACATTGTTACATTTTGAACGGAAATAGCAACATCTTCACGCATAGTAATCACCATAGCCTTTCGGGTGAAATAATTATTTTCCTTTTCGTTTTAATTTCCAAACTGCCGAAATCAAAACGATATAAACAAGAACTGCCGTTACGCTGACCAAAAAGAAGCCTGCAATCGAATAATCAAAATGGCTTTCAAGAGCACAAAGAAGATATTCGGGATAAACGGACGGCTTGAAGCTTTTGAATTTAAAAAACAGAGCAACTGAAAGCGCAAAACCCGCAAAGCCCGCCGAGCCTGCCGAATAGGCAATAAATCGGAGCGCTCTGTATCTTTTTCTGCCCACATAATAAAGTATTACGGCAACAATAACGGATAAAACGCCGAAGGCGCAAATAATTATATTTAACGCCAGCTTGATTATTTCGTCTGCATGGGCAATCTCGCTTAATCTGCCTGCTTCAACACAATCGCAAATATAAGCGTTCAACTCGTCTGAAATTGCCTTAACCTTTGCCTGAACGCTCTTGCTTTTAGCATTTTCTCCCGAGCGTTCAAGAGAAATCAACATCTGATTTTCAAATTCAGCACAAACCTGTTCAACATAAACAGAATAATTTTCAAAGGCATCTCCTTCGGAAAGATTAAACTGCTTATAAGCATAGGATGAATTAATCTTATCAACATCATCATAACCGATAACATCATAATAATCAATATCAATTGAATTTTCAAGGCATTTATCATCAATAAATGTGCCTATATATTCAAGCATGCTTCGGTTATACGAATAAGAGGTAAACGCCTGCGCTATGCTTTTCGGATTAAACGCAACCGCTCTTAACCCCGTGCAAACAAGCGCAATTATGAGAAACAACGAAAGAAAAAACGACAAAACATATTTAACTGCGGCTTCGCCCTTTGTGTCTGCAATAACACGGGAGCTGTGATTTGAGCTGCGGTGGTAATCCGTATTAAATCTTTTAGCCATTACTGCGCCCCCTTTTCAAGCTGCAAGGAGGCTTTGCCGACAAGCTGAGCGAGCACGAAGCCCTCGTAATTTCCCTTAATTGAGTTTTCACTTTGAGTGCAGGCAATAATCAAATCGGCATCAGTGCCTTGCGGATTATCCGTTACGGCAACAACCCTGTATTCATACTGCGTATCATCGGTTTTAACAATTATAATATTTCCCTGTGAAAATGACGCAATTGATTTAAGGGCGGTTGTGTAATACCCTGTTAAATAAGCGCAGGAATCCTCGCCGAAGAGCCCTCCGTTTTCCGAAAGGGCAAGTCCGTTTCTTAAAGACGCACGGCTTTGACCGTAAAATATCTGTTCGTTTACGCCTGCTTCTTCACAAACAAGCGTTCCGATTCTTGCGCCCGGCTGCATATTTTCTGCCGAAAAGGCTCCGCCTGCCTGAATATCTCCCTCTGATTTAACGAAAACGCTTTCGGCTGCTTCAACAAGGGACTCAAATTCGGAAAACAGCTTTAATTCTGCGGGGAGCGTAACAACAAGAGCAATAGCCGAAAATATAACGGGAATTAAAACATATTCCAAGACGCTTTTTCTTTTTTTATGCCTGCTTTTAGAACTGCCGGCTACGGAATTATCCGCAGTCATATTTTCCTCTTTTACCATTAATATTACCTAATCAGTCTTCAAAAACAGCACCCTTTGAACCGCTTTGAACATGCTGAGCATATCTTTTAAGGTAGCCTGTAAGCTCCTGAACAGGAGGCTGCCACTTTGCTTTTCTTTGCGCAAGAACCTCCTCGGGAACATTAACACGAAGAATTCTTGCGGGAATATCAATTTCGATTTCGTCGCCATCCTCAACAAGTGCGATTGTTCCGCCCTCTGCTGCTTCGGGGCTGACATGACCGATTGATGCGCCTCTTGTTGCGCCGCTGAAACGACCGTCTGTTAAAAGAGCAACGGAATTTCCGAGGCCCATACCGATAATAGCGGAGGTTGGAGAAAGCATTTCTCTCATTCCCGGGCCGCCCTTGGGTCCTTCATAGCGGATAACAACAACATCACCTGCAACAACCTTGCCGCCGGTGATAGCCTCAATGGCTTCTTCCTCACTGTTATAGCACTTTGCAGGGCCCTTATGCTTCATCATTTCGGGAGCAACTGCGCCCTTCTTAACTACCGAGCCTTCCTCTGCAAGATTGCCCGTAAGAACTGCTATACCGCCGTCTGCCGAAAACGGATTTTCAATAGTATGTATAATTTCTCCGTCTGCATCGGGTGCAGCGGCAATTCTGTCTGCAACCGTTCCGCTGACTGTTAAGCAATCCGTGTTAATCATACCGCCTCTTGCAAGCTCCTTCATAACTGCCTGAATACCGCCAACATCGTTTAAATCGGTAATAAATACAGATGAAGCGGGATTAAGCTTGCAGATTTGAGGAGTTTTTCTGCCGTATGCATCAAGGTCGTTAAGATTAATATCGTGGCCTGCGGCGTGAGCAACGGCGGTTAAATGAAGAATGGTATTTGTTGAACAACCGATAGCCATATCGGTTCTCATAGCATTTTCAATTGCCTTTTCAGTAATAATATCGCTTGGCTTAATATCCTCTTTAAGAAGCTCCATAACCCTTTCGCCTGCCATTTTTGCAAGGCGGAGTCTTGCGCTCATAACAGCAGGAATTGTGCCTGAGCCGGGAAGCGACATACCGATTGTTTCGGTTAAGCAATTCATTGAATTTGCGGTGTACATACCCGAGCAGGAGCCGCAGGTTGGGCATGCGGTAAATGCGCAGGATTCAAGATTTGCATCACTCATTTTGCCCACTGCATTTGCACCTACATATTCAAACTGCTCGGAAAGTCCTATTCTGTTAGTTGTTTCGGTGCTTCTTCCGGGAAGCATTGGACCGCCCGAAATAAAGATACACGGCAAATTAAGTCTGCAAGCGGCAAGAAGCATACCCGGAACAATTTTATCACAGTTAGGAATGAAAACGATTGCATCAAGCGGATGAGCGGTAAGCATAACCTCAATTGAATCGGCAATAAGCTCTCTTGAACAAAGGCTGTATTTCATACCTCTGTGGTTCATTGCAATACCGTCGCAAACGCCGATGGTGTTAAATTCAAACGGAACGCCGCCTGCATTTCTTATGCCGGCTTTAACCTGCTCCGCAATTTTATCAAGATGCATATGGCCGGGAATATAGTCGCTCTTTGAATTAACAACGGCAACAAACGGCCTTTTCATTTCGAGTTCGTCAATTCCGAGAGCTCGTAAGAGAGAACGGTGAGGGGCTCTTGACGGGCCCTCTTTGATTAAATCTGATCTCATAATTACATCTCCGTTATATAAAAATTATTTATTTAAAGGCTTCATCGTGGGGACGAAAGCAGACATCATTTACTTGATGTGCTGTGACCTCATATTTTTTACTACCGCAGCAATTTTTGTACTTTTGGGGTCGCTCGCAGGTCTTCGAATAATATCGAATTTGATTGCGATTACTGTATAAATTGGTGTAAATGGTGTAAGCACTTTATCCTGAAACGAATAAACCGCTAAAAATCAATTCGCTTTATTATACTCATTTTTGAAGTACGAGTCAAGACCTTCAAATTCAGACCTTCTTACTGTGAAGCAAGGTCATTGAATCCTGCAAGGACTTTATTATGTGAGCAGTATGGACAGCCTGTGCCGTTTACCGTTCTGCTTTTAACGCTTGCTTCCCATTCGTGTCCGTGTTTGCATTTCCAAATAATCTTCTTATGAGAAGCGACAGATACCTCGGTTGGCTTTAATTTGTTCTTTTCAGACCACTCCTGAGCCAACAGGGGCTTCAATGTGGCTAAATCATTGATACCCTCTATTACTCTCGCTCCTGAGCATATCGGGCATTTCTCGCCCTTTGAACGAGCTTTAACGCTCGTTTCCCACTCGTGTCCGCAAGCACCTTTCCACCACACTCTTTTATTTGAACCGAAGGTTATCTTATCCGGCGTCAGCGGTAAATTCTTCTCTGACCATTCAGGAATAAGCTCCGGATGAACGCTTGCTAAACTGCCCGTCATAGTACAACCACCCCTTCCTTTGTGATTATCCCAATTATATTGAGAAAATCGGGATTGGTGTAGTTTGCGAATAATAAGAAAGACCTTGGGAGAAAATATCTCTCAAGGTCAATAAGTGATTCCTCAGTTAGAATTTTATCTTTCCTGTCGGGCAATAAGAGTGGTTACACTATAATAAATCATCACTAAACCCGCACTTAAAATTGCCCCGCCAATAATATCAGTAATCCAATGAACACCGGATATCAACCTGCCAATTACCATAAAAGCAGTAAATGCAATTAAAGCAAAGGCAAATGCTCTTTTCATTTTTGTATTTCTAATTCTACTGTTTAGCTGCATAACAGCTGTCGGCATAACACACATAACAAGCAAGGTTGTCGATGATGGATACGAAGCTTCAAGAAAACCGTTAATCAATACCGGGCGGTAATTGACAACATAAAATTCAAAAAACAAATATGCCGCCATTACAACAATATAGAATGCTCCCAACACCAAAATACTGGAATCGACCTTGAATAAGCTTTTTCTTTTAATAAGCTGTATAAGTCCAAGCAACGCAAATCCCAAAATAAAGCAAAGCGGTATCAGTCCTAACCAGTCCGTAACGGTATATATTGCCATATGCACACCTGTCAGGCTGTGGATAAAGCCGTTCAAGGTTGCAAATCCAACAGAAGAGTTTTGTGGCCCGATGGGCTGAACATCAATAAGGCTTATTGCCACTGTCCACAAAATAAATAACACTACCATTGCTATTCCTGAAAGCAATACTTTTTGACTTTTTTCTTTTTTCATTTTTATCAATCCTTTGCCATAATTATTTGGCTTTCGCCTGTTTACAATATAGGCGGAATGAATAAAAATGAAAAGAATTTCACCGTCACATTGGCGACACGCTTCGTATCATCGCCATTTTATCAGCATCAGAGACTTTATCGCCAAGAAAACAAAAGTGAAAAAGGCTGCATAAGGTTGAAGTGTTATCATAAATTCTATTGTAGCAACTGTGCTTAACACAATGGATATTTGATGTTTGTGTTTCAACCAAAACACTGCTTCATAATTTTGTAGAGCGAGAAGCAAAACACCTGTAAGTACAATTCCAAATACAATAATTAAATACGGTATTTTGATATACTGCGGGGTACCTGTCAGCGAAAGTAAAGATACCTCTTTTATAATCTCATCACCCTTTTGTCCAAAGAAAGGCAGAAACAGAAACATAATCAAACTGCAATCGAGTAAACCAAACACTAAGTCTCTTGTATGTTTTTCCTTTTGCTTATTATCCTCGTCAGCAATTTTAAGTATTTCTTCACCGGACAATAACTCATCTATTGACACTGAAAAAAACTTTGAAATTGCTTTTAATGACTCGATATTGGGAACGCCTCTGCCGGATTCCCACTTAGAAATTGCAGTGCGAGACACAAATAACGCTTCCGCAAGTTCTTCCTGCGTGAGTCCTTTTTCTTTCCTCAACTCTTGTAATTTTTCACTTAATTCCATAATAAACATTCCTTTTGCACTCAGATACGAATGTATCCTTTATTAGAAATGGGCAATCCCACTATGGGACTGCCCATTCATTCCGTAAATTATGCGATTTTTTAGTCTCTGCACCGTTTTTAGCACCGATTGGTGTAAATTTGGTGTAAAGAGGTAAATTTATTCGGTTTGGAAAGTCCCGAAACCCGCATAAATACTGGGGTTTTCTTACTTGTCGTTCGGTAAGGACTTCATTGTCGGGAAGAGAAGAACATCTCTTATACTGTATGAATCCGTAAGAAGCATAACAAGTCTGTCTATGCCTATGCCGAGGCCGCCTGTTGGAGGCATACCGTATTCAAGCGCGGTAACAAAATCCTCGTCTATCATATTAGCCTCGTCGTCGCCTGCCTCGCGAAGCTTCATTTGAGCCTGAAAGCGTTCCATTTGGTCTATCGGGTCGTTGAGCTCCGAATAAGCGTTTCCGTATTCTCCGCCGAGAATAAAGAGCTCAAAACGCTCCGTTAATGCGGGACAGCCGGGCTTTTTCTTTGTAAGCGGGCTGACCTCAACGGGATAATCCATAATAAAGGTTGGCTGAATAAGGTTTTCTTCAACAAATTCCTCAAAGAAGGAATTAAGAATATCTCCCCACGTTGCTTTTCCGGGGGCAATTTCAACGCCCTTTTCGTTTGCAACCGCAATTGCCTTTTCATTATCGCTCATAAATTCTGCGAAATCAACACCGCTGAATTTCTTAACAGCGTCTATCATAGTTATTCTTTCAAACGGCGATTCAAGGTCTATTTCCGTGCCGTTAAATGTTATGTGAAGATTGCCGTTGCAAACCTCGTTTGCCGCATTTCTGATAATGTTTTCGGCAATTTCCATCATACCGTGATAATCGGTAAACGCCTGATAAAGCTCAATACAGGTGAATTCGGGATTATGCCTAACATCCATTCCCTCATTTCTGAAGTTTCTGCCGATTTCATAAACTCTTTCCATACCGCCTACTATAAGCCTTTTAAGATAAAGCTCTGTTGCAATACGAAGATACATATCCATATCAAGCGTGTTGTGATGAGTAATAAACGGTCTTGCGGCGGCACCGCCCGGAATGTTATTTAAAATGGGGGTTTCAACCTCTATAAATCCAAGACTGTCAAGATAATTTCTTATTGATGAAATAATCCTTGAGCGCTTAATAAATGTTTCCTTAACATCGGGATTCATTATCATATCAAGATAGCGTTTTCTGTATCTCGTGTCTGTATCCGTTAAGCCGTGGAACTTTTCGGGAAGCGGAAGAAGCGACTTTGCAAGAAGCCTTATTTCGCCTGCGTGAACGGAAATTTCGCCTGTTCTTGTTTTGAAAACAAAGCCCTTAACCTCAACAATATCGCCTAAATCCCATCTTTTAAATTCTGCAAAGGCTTCCTCGCCAACATCGTTTAAGCGAACATAAACCTGGATTCTGCCGTTTCTGTCCTGCAAATCAATGAAATTTGCCTTGCCCATATCGCGCCTTGTCATTATCCTGCCGCAAACGCAAACATCCTTGCCTTCAAGGGCATCATAATCAGCCTTAATTTCGTTGCTTTTATGGGTTTGAGCTGCAACGGTTATTTCAAACGGGTCTTTGCCCTCCTTCTGCAAGGCGGCAAGCTTTTCAATTCTTATCTGCTTCTGCTCGTTTTCGGATAAAACGATTTCAGCCGTGCACATTTGAGCGGAGTTAGCATTATCGCCAATAAACTTAATACATTCAAGCGCATCCTCTTCGCTTTCTGCAACACCCGTGCAGGCAACTGCGCCCGTTTGAAGAAAGAGCGTATATTTAACCTTTTCTCCCTCTGCCTCAACAAGAAATTTGGGATTTGTTTTTTCTTCATCGCCGATAATTGCATTTTGGATTTTCATTCTGCTGTTTTTCTTAACAGCCTTAACGCCTCTTTTGCAATCGTCCTCCTTTTCAAAAACGGGGGAGGAAGCATAAACCCTTTCATCTGTTTTAAATTCAAAACCGAAAGTGCCGTCAGCCCTCTTGCTGATTTCAAACTTTCCTGCCATATATTCTACCTCTTTGAATTACTTTATTGAAACAATCTGATATTCAAGATTTCCGATAGGAGCCTCAACGATAACCGTTTCGCCCTTCTTTGCGCCCATAAGCGCCTTGCCGAAGGGGGAATCCTCGGAGATGGCGTGATGCATGGGGTCTGCCTCCTGCGAGCCGACGACCTTGTACTCGGGCATCTCGCGGCCGGTCTTTACGTCTGCGACCGTCACGCGGCAGCC
>UQSH01000040.1 GCA_900543795.1 uncultured Oscillospiraceae bacterium
AAATTTTGATTGAAAATTCAGCGGAAAAGCCAACCGTTATGATAGGCAAGGACACTCGTGCTTCGGGCGATATGATAGAAGCGGCACTAACGGCAGGCTTCTGCTCGGTGGGTGTAAATGTTTTATCTGTCGGTGTTGTTCCGACTCCCGCAGTTGCATATCTTGTCGGTAAATACAACTGTGCGGCAGGAGTAATGATTTCCGCTTCGCATAATCCGTGCGAGTATAACGGCATTAAAATTTTTCAGTCAAACGGTTATAAGCTCCCCGATGAGCTTGAGGATGAGATTGAAAAAAGAGTTCTTTCCTGCGAGGCACCCGCAAAGGTTAAAACCGGCGGGGAGGTGGGCACAAGAACATTTTGCAAAACCGCCGTTGCCGATTATATAGACCATATTGTTTCGGTAACAGATGTTAGGTTTGACGGTCTTAATATCGCAATAGACACTGCAAACGGCTCCGCAAGCGTGTGTGCAAAGGAAATTTTCACCCGTCTCGGCGCTAAATGTCATCTTTTGTCCGATACTCCAAACGGAGTTAATATAAATTTAAACTGCGGCTCAACGCATCCTCAGGAGCTAATGGAATTTGTTAAGGCAAACAAGCTGGATCTCGGCGTTGCGTTTGACGGCGATGCAGACAGAATGTTAGCGGTTGACGAAAACGGCAATTTAATAGACGGCGATAAAATTATCGCAATCTGCGCAATGCAGATGAAGCAGGAGGGTATTCTTGCGCAGAACACGGCGGTTGTTACCGTAATGAGCAATATGGGCTTTTTCAAGTTCTGCGAGGAAAACTCAATTAATTGCTCAAAAACTGCGGTTGGCGACAGATATGTTCTTGAAAGAATGCTCAAAAAGGGCTACAATATCGGCGGCGAACAGAGCGGACACGTTATTTTCCTTGATTACGCAACAACCGGCGACGGAGAATTAACCGCTGTTAAGCTTATTGAAACGGTTGTTAAAAGCGGTGCAACATTAAGCAGTCTTGCGGGAATAATGAATGTTTATCCGCAGGTGCTTATAAATGTTGAGGTAACTGCCGAGGGCAAGCAGAAATATAATAATGATGAATATATTATTTCCGCCGTTCAGGAGGCAGAAATGGAGCTTAACGGAAACGGAAGAGTTCTTGTGCGTGTTTCCGGAACGGAGCCGCTCGTTAGGGTTATGCTTGAAGGAAAGGATATTGATATTATAACAAGGCTCGGTAATCAAATTGCCGATGTTGTAAGAGAAAGATTAAGCTAAATGAGATACACAACCGATTGGAAGGACTATGAATTAATTGACTGTTCAAGCGGAGAAAAGCTTGAAAGATGGGGAAAGCAGGTGCTTGTTCGTCCCGATCCGCAGGTTATTTGGAAAAGCAAAAGGGCTGATAAGCTTTGGTTTTCTCCCAATGCACGCTATCAGCGTTCAAGCAGCGGAGGGGGAGAATGGCAGGCGTTTTCGCATCTTCCTGCATCGTGGCAGATTAAATATAAGGATTTAACCTTTAATGTTAAAACAATGGGCTTTAAGCATACGGGGCTTTTTCCCGAGCAGGCGGTCAATTGGGATTTAACCCGTGAGGTTATAAGAAGCAGCGGCAGAAATGATGTTCGTGTTTTAAATCTTTTTGCATACACGGGCGGTGCAACCGTTGCCTGTCTTAAAGAGGGCGCAAGCGTTGTTCATGTTGACGCCTCAAAGGGTATGACGATGTGGGCAAAGGAGAATGCGCAGGCGTCGGGTGTTGATGATAAGCCTGTAAGGTGGATTGTTGATGATTGTATAAAATTTGTTCAGCGAGAAATCAGGCGCGGCAATAAATATGATATTATCATACTTGATCCACCCTCCTACGGCAGAGGACCTAAGGGAGAAATATGGCGGCTTGAGGATTCTCTTTATGATTTTGTGGAGCTAATCAGCAATGTCTTGTCGGACGAGCCGTTAATGGTGCTTCTTAATTCATACACAACGGGTCTTTCTGCCTCTGTTATGAAATATATTTTAGACGATATTATAGTTAAAGAAAAAGGCGGCAGCGTAACTGCTGATGAAATAGGGCTTCCCGTAACTGCTTCAAAGGGAATATTGCCCTGCGGTGCGTCTGCAATTTGGATGAATAAATGAGCTTAATTGAATTTCACAATGTTGACTTTTCTTACGGCGTTGAGGACGGAGAAGAGCGTGTTGATGTTGTTAAAAATCTTAATCTTAATATAGAAAAAGGCAGCTTCGTTGCAGTTCTCGGTCATAACGGCTCGGGAAAATCAACAATTGCAAAGCTGACCAACGGAATACTTTTTGCTCAGTCGGGAAGTGTTCTTGTTGACGGCAAAGAGATAAAGGACAACGAAAGCATTTACGATATAAGAAAAAAGGTTGGAATGGTTTTTCAAAATCCCGATAATCAAATTGTTGCTTCAATCGTTGAAGAGGATGTTGCCTTCGGTGTTGAAAATCTCGGGCTTCCTCCCGCAGAGTGCCGCAAAAGAGTTGATGAAGCGCTCAAAACGGTTGGAATGTATGAGCTTCGGGATAAGGCACCCCATAAGCTTTCGGGCGGCCAAAAGCAAAGAGTTGCCGTTGCAGGTATAATTGCTATGAAGCCCGAATGTATCGTGCTTGATGAGCCGACTGCAATGCTTGATCCGAGCGGTCGCAGCGAGGTGCTTGAAACGATAAAAAAGCTAAATCGTAATGAGGGAATAACGATAGTTCTTATTACTCATTATATGGACGAAGCCGTTCAGGCAGACAGAGTCATAGTTGTTGATTCGGGCGAGATTAAAATAGATGACACACCCGAAAGGGTTTTTGCCCATGTTGATGAAATTAAGGCATTTGGGCTTGATGTTCCTCAGGCAACGGAGCTTGTTCACAGGTGTAATCTTTCGCCTGAAAAAACTATTTTAAACACAGATGAATGTGTTGATTATATTAAATCTTTATTGGAGGGTTGAATTTGGCTGTTTTGGTTTGCGAAAACTTAAATTATCTTTACAGCGTTGGAACGCCGTTTCAGGCAAGCGCTGTGAAGAATATTAATTTTTCTGCCGAAAACGGAGAAATTATCGGCATAATAGGGCACACCGGCAGCGGAAAGTCAACTCTTATTCAGCATTTTAACGGGCTTCTTGAACCTAATTCGGGAAGCGTTTATTTAAACGGAAACGATATTTGGAGCAAGGAAAACAGAAAGAATATCAGGCAGGTGCGCTTTTCCGTCGGTCTTTGCTTTCAGTATCCCGAATACCAGATTTTTGAGGAAACGGTATTTAAAGAAATCGCATTCGGTCCGAAGCAGATGGGGCTTTCGGAGGATGAGATTAAAAAGCGTGTTTATGAAAGTATGGATTTTGTCGGAATTTCAAGAGCGCTTGAATCAAAATCTCCGTTTGACCTTTCGGGCGGTCAGAAAAGGCGTGTTGCAATTGCTTCAATAATTGCAATGGAGCCGCAGGTGCTTATTCTTGATGAGCCGTGCGCAGGTCTTGACCCGAAGGGCAGAGAAATTATTCTGAATTTGATAAAGGAATATCAAAACAAAATGGGAAACACGGTTTTGTTTGTTTCTCATTCAATGGAGGATGTTGCAAGGCTTTGCAGCAGGGTGCTTGTTCTCAACAAGGGCGAGGTTGCTATGTGCGATACTGTGCCGAGGGTTTATTCCCGTGCGCAGGAGCTTCGTGAAATGGGGCTTAATGTTCCGCAGATAACCGATATTTTTTTGAAATTAAAGCAAAGCGGAATCAATTGCTCAACCGAAATTTTTACTGTTGAGCAGGGCGCTTCGGAGCTGAAAAGGCTCCTTGCGGAAAGGGGTGCCGTATGATAAACGATATAACGATCGGCCAGTATTTCCCCGGAAATTCCGTAATTCACAAAATGGATGCAAGAATGAAAATATCTTTAACGATGATTATTATTGTTGCTCTTTTTGTGTGCAAAAACTTTATTTCGCTCCTTGCGGTAACGCTTGCAGTTGCTGCAATAATTGCCGTAAGCAAAATATCCTTTAAAACAATCTTTAAAAGTGTAAAGCCGCTCGGCATAGTAATTATTATTACCTCGCTTTTTAATCTTTTTTACGGCAAGGGCGAGCCTCTTATAACTCTTTTCGGCAGGTTCGCAATAACAAAGGCGGGAATTTACACGGCAATATTTATGTCTGTAAGAATTATTTTGCTTGTTGTTGCAGGCTCAATGCTAACCTATACAACAACACCAGCCGAATTAACAGATGCTATTGAAAGACTTTTTAAGCCTTTAAAGATATTTAAAATAGATGTTCATTCAATTGCAATGACGATGACAATTGCGTTAAGATTTATCCCAACTCTTATTGAGGAAATTGATAAAATTATGAACGCTCAAAAATCAAGAGGAGCAGATATGGAATCGGGCAGTATTATACGCAGAGTGAAAGCCCTTATTCCTATTTTAATTCCGCTTTTTATATCCTCATTCAGAAGAGCAAATGAGCTTGCTTATGCAATGGATTGCCGATGCTACCGAGGCGGAGAGGGAAGAACAAAAATGAAGCAGGTTAAGCTTTCGGCAAGAGATTACGCCTCTGCCTGCATAGTTGTTCTTTTGTTTGCTCTTATCATATTTTTAAACACTCTGCAAGCGGCGGTTATATGAATAATTTATTGATAACAATCAGCTATGACGGCTCCTCGTATCACGGCTGGCAGGTGCAGAAAAATGCCGTTACCGTTCAGGAGGTTGTTCAAAGGGCTGTTGAAAGGGTTTTCTGCGAAAGCGTTGATATTAAGGGATGCAGCAGAACAGACAGCGGCGTTCATGCAAATAAATATTGCTTTTCGTTTAAAACCTCAAAAGATATAGATAATGAAAAGGTTGTTCTTGCGCTGAATACATATTTGCCAAAGAATATAGCAGCATTAAGCTGCGAAAGAGTAGGTATGGAGTTTCACGCACGGTATAATGTTAAGTCAAAGCAGTATATATATAAATTGTATAACTGCAAAATAAGAAATCCGTTTTATGAAAAATATGCCTTTCATTACCGTTATCCGATTGATGCCGATTATTTAAACAAAGAAGCGCAGGCATTTGTCGGCACCTATGATTATTCGGCATTTTGCAGTGCACACAGCGGTGTTGAGGATACAATCAGAACAGTTAATGCCTTCAGCGTTGAAAGAGACGGAGATTTTGTTTATTTTAAGGTTGAGGCAGACGGATTTCTTTATAATATGGTGCGTATAATGGTGGGAACTCTTCTTTTTGTCAGCGAGGGAAAAATAAAAAGCGGAGAGCTTTCCGAAATAATCGAAAGCAAAAACAGAAAAAGAGCAGGCAAAACAGCACCTGCACAGGGCCTTTATCTTAATGAAATTTATTATTGAGGAGAAATATGTCAACAAATCAGCGTGAAAACGAAAGAATGGAGCGCAAGCTTGCAAAGAAGCGCAAAAGGCAAAAAATAGCATGGATTGCTATTATCCTTGTTATTATAGCACTTCTCGTTATGAAGCTTTGCGAAATTGATTTTTCATCAATAGGGGATAAAAGCGATTCTCCCGTTTCCGTAACGGGAGAGGAGACTTTTCCGTTTGAGCTTGAATCGGGAGAGGATTTCGGCTTCGGTGTTTTTTCCGATAATATTTATGCTTTAAATGCCGATGCGTTTACCGTTATCGGCGAGGCAGACGGCAGGGAGCTGCTTTCTGTTGAACACGGCTACGCTAATCCTATTGTTGAAACGTCAGGCAGCTATTGCGTGCTTTACGATCAAGGCACGGGCGCTTATATGCTTTGCAGTAAGAAAAATCAAATATACGAAAATAAATCTGATAATTCAATATTGTGTGCAGATGTTTCGGATTCCGGCAGTGTGCTTCTCTGCACAACCTCCGATACCGCCCGTTGCGTTATTAAGCTTTATAATAAATCGCTTGATGAAAAATTCTCCTATGATATTGCAGACGGCTTTGTAACCTGTGTTGCGGTTGACGGTCGGGGAAGCAGAATAGCCTTTGCTGTTGTCAGCTCGGAAAATGCAAGGTTTAAAACAACTGTTTACACAATGAACACAGATGATGACGCTCCGAGAGCACAGTTCGTTTATAATTCGTCTGTTCTCGATTTAGAGTTTAAATCAACAGATTTATATATTGTGGGAACAGATTTTGTCAGCACTGTTTCTTCTCTGAAAAACGAAACAAAGGTTTTTGAGGAGGAAAGTGTTTCAACCGTTTCCCATTCCTTTAACCCATCGGGAAGCCTCGTTTATGCCTATACCGATTATGATGGCGCAGCTGAAACCTCGTTGGTTTGTGTCAAGCCGTCGGGAAATGTAACGGAGATAACTGTGGTAAGCGGCAGGGTTAAGGATATAACCGCCTCTTCTTCAAGATTGTCCGCTTTAACAGACAACGGCATTATATCTTATAAAATTTCTTCCGGCGAGCAGCTGCAGGCTTTTGAGGTTGACGATTCCTACACCTCAATTCAGCAAATGTCTTCAAAGATATTTGCAAAGCACGGAACAAAAGTTGAACTTATACAGGAGTAGATGTTTTGAACATACTTGATTTGATTTTAATTTTTATCATTGCGGCAACTGTTGCGGCAAGCTATTCAAGAGGCTTCGTTCTTTCTCTTGTTTCGCTTGTGCGCTATGCGGTCGGTATGCCTGTTGCTTTTTTCGTTGCAGATAGGTATAATATGGTAATATATTCACGCTTCGTTCGTGATGAAGCGGTTTCCCGTGTTTCGCAGGCGATTCAATCCTCTGCGGATATAAACGGCTTTGCTTCCTCCGTTCGTGAGGCGGTGGATAGCCTGCCCTTCGGTATGTCGGGTATAGTTGATTTGTCATTTTTGGATAATATCAGCTCGGCTAATATAACCGAAGGTGTTGTAAACAACATCGTTGAGCCGGTTGCCTGCGTTATAATAAAAATTGCTTTATTTATTTTAACGATGGTGGCTTTCAGTCTTTTGGCTTGGATTATCTCAAGGCTGATAAAAGGGCTTGAAAAAATTAAAAATATACCGTTTAAAAAAACAAATAAGCTTTTAGGCGCAGTATTCGGAGCCGTAAAAGCCGTTTTGGTATTAGCCGTTTTGTGTGCTGTTCTCGTTTTTGTTAAGGATTATATTTTCGCTTCGTCGCAGAATGAATTTGTTAATCAGGTTAATTCAAGCACGATAGTTGAATTTGTAAATAAAATTAATCCCCTTGCGGATTTGTTGTAGGAGGAAGGTATGAGCGAATTTAATAATAATATGAAGGATTTATTTAAAGGCTGTTTAACAATTCCGAATCTTCTTTCGGTTATAAGGATTCTCCTTATTCCTGTTTTTGCGGTTTTGTTCTTAAAGGATTATGTTATAGCTGCTGTTATTGTAATTATTTTTGCAGAGCTTACCGATTTGTTTGACGGAAAAATCGCAAGAAAATTCAATCAGGTATCAGCACTCGGAAAGCTTCTTGATCCTATTGCAGATAAGCTTTCGCAGATGGCAATAGTTATTGTTCTTATCGTCAAATATTGGGATAATGCTATTAAATATCTGTTTATGTTTTTCATATTAAAGGAAATATTAATGATTATAGGCGGCGCAATTCTTCTTTCAAAGGGGCTTCGTCCCGTTGCCGCAGAAATTTGGGGAAAGGTTGCAACAACGGTTTTCTGCATTGTTATGATATTCATTCTTGCTTTCGGCAAGGGCGGAGCGCTTTGCGGAGTAACGGGATTTACTCTCCCCGATGCAGTAACATGGGTGCTTGTAGCAATTTCCGCAATATGCACCTTTGCCTCGCTTCTCGGCTATGCTCCGGGCTTTATCAAACAGCTTAAAGAGAAAAAAGCCCAAGGCGAAAAAGAATAACTACATAGTTTAAGGAGAAAATACTATTTAATGAAACAACAGTTATGCAGCAGATGCGGTCAAAGACCGGCAGTGCTTTTTATACAAAAAATGGAAAATGATAAGGTTGTGCCGGAGGGGCTTTGCATCAAATGTGCAAAGGAGCTTAATATCGGCTCAATTAATCAAATGATTGAGCAGCTCGGAATATCCGATGAGGAGCTTGAGCAGGCGTCAGAGCAGATGAGTCAGTTTATGGAAAATATGGATGATTTCGATTTCGGCTCTCTCGGGGAAATGTTTAATCCCGAAAATATGGACGGTGCCCAAACGCTTCCGTTTGAAAATCTTTTCAATAATAATAATTCCCAAGGCACAGACGGTTCAAGGGAAAGTGCAAAGGGCTCTAAAAAGAAGGGCAAAAGAGGCAGGCAGGAGGACACAAGAAAGTTCCTCAACAGCTATTGCAACAATTTAACCGCACGAGCCAAAAGAGGCGAGATAGACGCTATTATAGGCAGAGAAAAGGAAATTTCCCGAACTATTCAAATTCTTTGCAGAAGAACGAAGAATAACCCCTGCTTAATCGGTGAGCCCGGCGTCGGCAAAACCGCTATCGCAGAAGGACTTGCAATAAGAATCGCAAAGGGCGAGGTGCCTGCGCGCCTTGCCGGCAAGGAAATATATCTGCTTGATTTAACGGCTCTTGTTGCAGGAACGCAGTTCAGAGGTCAGTTTGAGGGCAGAATTAAAGGACTTGTGGATGAGGTTAAAAGCGAGGGTAATATAATTCTCTTTATTGATGAGGTTCATAACCTTGTCGGCACGGGCGACAGCGAGGGAACTATGAATGCCGCAAATATATTAAAGCCCGCTCTTTCAAGAGGAGAAATTCAGGTTATCGGCGCAACAACCTTTAACGAATACAGAAAATATATCGAAAAGGATGCAGCTCTCGAAAGGCGTTTTCAGCCTGTTAAAATTGAAGAGCCTTCAATTGATGAAGCATACAGAATGCTTCTCGGAATTAAATCATATTACGAAGGATATCATAGGGTTCAGATTTCGGATAGCCTTGTGTACCGTGCAGTAACTATGTCGGAGCGTTTTGTAACCGATAGATATCTTCCCGATAAGGCAATTGATTTGCTTGATGAAGCCTGTACCTGTGCAAATCTGCGAAATCCGGCAATATCCGATTATCAAATGAAGCTTGAAGAAAAAGATTCGCTTCTTAATAGGATAGATGCCGCTTCACAGCCCGATGAAAATAACGAAATTGATTACGAGCTTGTTTCAAATCTTAAAGCAGAAGCATTAAAGCTTGATGAGGTGCTCCCGGAGCTTGCTGAGAAAGCAAAGGATAATCAGGTGCTTGAAGCGGATCTTGCAAAGGTTGTTTCGCTTTGGACCGGTATTCCCGCTTCTAAAATCGAGGCAGGCGATATACAAAAGCTTGCTTCTCTTGAAGATGAGCTCAAAAAGCATATTGTAGGTCAGGATGATGCAATATCAAAGGTAGGCTCAGCAGTTCGAAGAGGAAGAATTCAAATCAGTCCGCTTAAAAGGCCGCAGTCGTTTATTTTTGTAGGTCCAACAGGTGTTGGAAAAACAGAGCTTGTTAAGCAGCTTGCAATGTACCTTTTTGACTCTCCCGATAGTCTTATAAGGCTTGATATGAGCGAGTTTATGGAGAAATTCAGCGTTTCAAGAATTATCGGCTCGCCCCCGGGATATGTCGGCTATGACGATGCAGGTCAGCTAACCGAAAAGGTAAGAAGAAAGCCGTATAGCGTTGTTCTTTTTGATGAAATAGAAAAGGCACACAAGGATGTTCTCAACATTCTTCTCCAAATTCTTGATGAGGGCAGAATAACAGACGCACAGGGCAGAACGGTTAATTTTGAAAACACCATTATCGTTATGACCTCTAATGCAGGCTCAACCGATACCGCCTCTCTCGGCTTCGGAAAATCCGAAAATGAAATCAGCGCAGATGTAACAATGAAAGCACTTGAACGCTTCCTGCGTCCTGAATTTTTAGGCAGGGTTGATGAAATCATTACCTTTAACAGCCTAACCTTTGCCGATTTTGAAAAAATTGCTTCAATTATGCTTAATGAGCTTAAAGAGAGCCTTAAAGATAAGGGCATTGAGCTTATCTGCGACGATTCCGTTGCAGTTTATATTGCAAAGAAATCCTATGGCTCAAAGAAAAATGCAAGAGGTATCCGAGACTGTGTAAGGCGTGAGGTAGAGGATCTTCTTGCAAATGAAATTGTTTTCAATCAAAATATTGAAATAAAAAGGTTTAGTTTAACCGCCAAAGAAAAAATTGAGGTAAAAATAAACTAAATTTTAAAAAAAGACTTGACAGTTCGGCGCTCATTGATTATAATAATGAGCGTCGCCTATGCGGGTGTAGTTCAATGGTAGAATGTCAGCCTTCCAAGCTGAACACGAGGGTTCGATTCCCTTCACCCGCTCCAATGCGTTTGTAGCTCAGCTGGATAGAGCAACCGCCTTCTAAGCGGTGGGTCGGAGGTTCGAGTCCCCCCAAGCGCGCCATTTTGCGCTCGGGGATTTTTTCTTAAAATAACTGAGCGCAATTTCATACGGTGGAATTAGTTCAGTTGGTTAGAGCGCCAGTTTGTGGCACTGGAGGTCGTGGGTTCGAATCCCACATTCCACCCCACTTTAATTTGCCTCTGTATTGGGGTGTCGCCAAGCGGTAAGGCAAGGGACTTTGACTCCCTCATGCGTAGGTTCGAATCCTGCCTCCCCAGCCAAGCACCCTTATACAGTTTTTTATTAAAACCCGTATAAGGGAAATTCGGTTCATTAGCTCAGATGGCAGAGCACTTGACTTTTAATCAAGGTGTCCGGGGTTCGATTCCCCGATGAGCCACCAAAAGAAAAGCCGTTTTTGCGGCTTTTCTTTTTTTGCCCCGATATTTACTTTTTTGCGCTTTTATTTTATACTGATTGTTGAGGGATCAATATGAAAGAAAAAATCGTTAAAATTATTGCAAGGTCAATGCTTTTTGCAATAGCAGCATTTTTAATAGTTTGTGTTGCTTTCACTTTTTTTCCAAGAAAGGAAAACACGGAATATTCAAATCAAATCATAAAGGGAAGCTCTGAAACACGCTCTCTTGTTGTTTATTTCACAAAATGTAATGTAACTCAAAACGGCAGGGAGGCAGACGCTTCTTCAAAGGCAAGCATAGATATTTATAACTCCGAAAAGGTAGGAAAAACGGAAAAAGCCGCCTTGATGATACAAAAGCAAACGGGAGCCGACCTTTATCCGATTGTAACAAAGGAGTATTACAGTAAAGGCTTTTATATAACGGCAGGTCAGGCTTTAAGAGAGCTTGAATCCAATAAGCTTCCGGAGCTTGTTAACCTCCCCGAAAGCCTTGATGATTATGATGTTATCTATGTTGGCTATCCTGTTTGGTGGTATGAGCTGCCCGTTCCCGTTGCTTCATTTTTGAATAATTATGATTTATCGGGAAAAACAATTGTTCCTTTTTGCACAAGTATGGGAAGCGGCGTTCAGGACGGATACGCAATGCTTCGGGAGTATTGCCCCGAAAGCGAAATTAAAAACGGCTTAACATATTACGGTCAAAGCGATGAGGAAATTCAAAAATGGCTTAAAGAGGAGAATTTAAATTAATGAAGGCTGATAACTCTTTAAAATATACGGTTGATTTTCTCCTTTGTGTTCTTTTTGTTTTCCTTATGCTTCAAGGCGTAACGGGTAGGGCGCTTCACGAAGTCGCAGGGCTAATTTCAATTGCCTTGCTTGCAGTTCATCTCCTGCTGAATATTAAAGGCTTGCTTTGTGTATTAAAGCCTTCGGGAGCTTTTAAAAAAATTAAAACTTCCGTTTTTATGTTAGCCTTGCTTTTGCTTGCGGCTTTTTCATTTGCAAGCGGAATTTTGCTTTCACCCTTGCTTTCTCCCGTAAAACAGATTGCAGGGAAAGAATCACTTAAAATAATTCACAGTGTTTTTTCTGTCTTGTTTTTTGCCTGCACCTTTATTCATATAGGTAAAAAACTTCCGTCAAAATCGGTTAAAAAAGAGAAAAATAATGAATAGCTTTATTGAAATTAACGGAAATATTATCGAATATAATTTAGTTCGAAAAAATGTTAAAAATATTAATATGAGAGTAAAGCCAAACCGTGTTGTTTCCGTTTCGGCAGGCTTCGGTGTGCCTGCCTCGCAAATAGAAAATGCTCTTATCGAAAATGCCGATAAAATTTTTAAAGCATTCGATAGGCTTGAAAAAATCGGTAAATCCTCAATAACATTTGAAAACGGCTCAACCGTTTTGCTTCTCGGCAGGGAATATACGCTTGAAATCGAAAAGGCAAAATCAAACTCGTACTATGTCGGCGAAAAAACAATCTTATTGAAGCTTAGAAATCCCGATAATCTCGAATTAAGAAAACGGGTTTTTCTTTTTTTGCTGACCGATATTTCAAGGCGTGTGTTTCCCGAAATTGTTGAAGAGGAATATCCTAAGTTTCAAAAATATTGCCCGAATTTGCCGGAGCTCAAAATCAGAAATATGAAATCGCAATGGGGTAATTGCCGTGCGCAGAGTAAGGTTATAACACTTAATTGTCGGCTTGCACAGTACGATAAAGAGGTTATAAGGTTTGTTGTTCTTCACGAATACTGCCATTTTATAGTGCAAAGTCATTCCGCTTCATTTTATAAGGAGCTAACGGCGGTTATGCCGCAGTGGAAAAAGTATGACACAATTTTGAAAAATCAGTTAAATCAATTTTAAATTGTTGACATAAATTGCCGTGAGATTTATAATTAATGCAGGATTTATTCCGAATATTTTTTAGTGAGGTAAAAATTTATGGCAAATCGTTTTATTTTAAATGAAACAAGCTATCACGGTGCAGGCGCAATTCAGGAAATTGCCGGCGAGGTTAAGGGCAGAGGCTTCAAAAAGTGCTTCGTATGCTCCGATCCCGATTTAATCAAATTCGGCGTAACCAAGAAGGTAACCGATGTTCTTGATAACGCTTCTATTGCTTATGAGATTTACAGTGAAATTAAGCCAAACCCAACTGTTGAAAATGTTCAAACAGGCGTTGAAGCCTTTAAGGCTTCGGGTGCGGATTGCATTATCGCTATCGGCGGCGGTTCCTCTATGGATACTGCAAAGGCTATCGGTATTATCATCGAAAATCCCGATTTTGCAGATGTTGTTTCCCTTGAAGGCGTTGCCCCAACAACTAATAAATGCGTTCCGATTATCGCAGTTCCCACAACAGCAGGCACTGCCGCAGAGGTAACAATAAACTATGTTATTACCGATGCTTCCAAAAACAGAAAAATGGTTTGTGTTGATCCAAAGGATATTCCGATTGTTGCAGTTGTTGACCCTGATATGATGTCTTCAATGCCAAAGGGCTTAACTGCCGCAACAGGTATGGATGCTCTTACTCACGCAATTGAGGGTTACATCACAAAAGGCGCTTGGGAGCTTTCGGATATGTTCCATATCAAAGCAATTGAAATTATTGCAAACAGCCTTCGCGGTGCTGTAAATAACACTCCCGAGGGCAGAGAGGGAATGGCTCTCGGTCAGTATGTTGCCGGTATGGGCTTTTCAAATGTAGGTCTCGGAATTGTTCATTCAATGGCTCATCCGCTCGGCGCTCTTTATGATACTCCTCACGGTGTTGCAAACGCAATCATTCTTCCAACCGTTATGGAATATAACGCTCCTGCAACAGGAGAGAAGTATAGAGATATTGCAAAGGCAATGGGTGTAAACGGTGTTGACACAATGAGTATTGAAGAAGCAAGAACTGCCGCTATTGATGCTGTTAAGCAGCTCAGCGAGGATGTTGGTATTCCTGCCAACCTCAAAGAAATTGTTAAGCCCGAGGATGTTGATTTCCTTGCACAGAGCGCTTATGATGACGCTTGCCGTCCCGGTAATCCAAGAGAAACCTCTGTTGAAGAAATCAAAGAGCTTTATTTATCACTTATGTAAAACGCTTAATCCGGCAGATTTTATCTGTCGGATTTTTTATGCAAAAGACGCTTTAACCGTTTTGTAACCGTTTTGTAAGTCGCTTTTTGTTGAAATAGACCATTTGTTATGATAATGTATTATGGAATAAATATGAAAGGAAGTTGAAGCCATGGAAAGAAAAGTAGTGATTATGGATCATCCGCTTATACAACACAAGCTTTCTATTCTTCGTGATGTTAACACAAGCACTAAGGAGTTCAGAGACCTTGTTAATGAAATTGCAATGCTGATGATTTATGATGCAACAAGGGATTTACCTCTTGAAGATGTTGATGTTCAAACTCCCTGCGGAATTGCTCATTGCAAGGAAATTGCCGGCAGAAAGCTTGCATTTGTTCCTATTCTTCGTGCAGGTCTCGGTATGGTTGAGGGCGGACTCGTTCTTATTCCTTCTGCAAGAGTGGGCCATATCGGTCTTTATCGAGATGAAACAACTCTTGAGCCTGTTGAGTATTACTGCAAGCTCCCGAAGGACATTGAAGAAAGAGATGTTTTTGTTGTTGATCCAATGCTTGCAACGGGAGGTTCAGCTATAGACGCAATCTGCCAAATCAAAAAGAGAAATCCCAGATCCGTTAAATTCCTTTGCCTTATTGCCGCTCCGGAAGGACTTGAAGCTCTTAAAAAGGCTCATCCCGATGTTGATATTTATGCGGCAGGTCTTGACGACCATCTTAATGAAAACGGCTATATTGTTCCCGGTCTCGGCGATGCGGGCGACAGAATATTCGGCACAAAATAATTAGGAGGATAAATTAATGGCAAAAAACAAAAAAGAAAAGAAAAAGTCAGCACTCGGCGAAAACGGCATTTATGATGCAAGAACGCTCGGTACTCCCAAAATGCTCTTGCTCGGATTTCAGCACACCTTTGCTATGTTCGGCGCAACTGTTCTTGTTCCTCTTTTAACCGGCCTTAATATGCAAACAACCTTGCTTATGGCAGGTCTCGGAACACTTTTATTCCATCTTATCACCAAGCTTAAGGTTCCGGCATTCCTCGGCTCCTCTTTTGCATTCCTCGGCGGATATGCAGCTGTTGCACCTCTGGCAGAGGACGGTGCCTCAAACACCGAAATGCTTCCGTATGCCTGCCTCGGTGTTGCCTGTGCAGGTCTTGTTTATCTCATTCTTGCCGCTCTCTTTGCAATTTTCCCTGTTGAGAAGGTAATGAGATTTTTCCCGCCTGTTGTAACAGGACCTATCATTATTGCAATCGGTTTAAACCTTGCAGGCTCTGCCGTAAACAATTGTAAAACAAATTGGATTCTTGCACTTATCGCTCTTGCAGTAATTATAATTTGCAATATTTTCGGTAAAGGTATGGCGAAGATTATACCCATTCTTATCGGTATCGTAGTTTCCTATGTTGTTGCAGTTTGTATGGGCGAGGTTAATTTTGAGCCTATTAAAGAGGCTGCTTGGATTGGTCTTCCCATCACAAAGGAGGGAATGATCTTCGGCAATGTAGGCGATAAAAGCCTTGCAATCAGCGCAATAATCGCAATTATGCCTATTTCCCTTGCAACAATGATGGAGCATATAGGTGATATTTCGGCAATCAGCGCAACAACTGGTAAAAACTTCCTTGCAGATCCCGGACTCAAAAGAACACTTGTCGGCGACGGTCTTGCAACCTCCATTTCAGCTGTTTTCGGCGGTCCTGCAAACACAACATACGGCGAAAATACAGGCGTTCTTGCTTTAACAAAGGTTTATGATCCAAGAGTTGTAAGAATTGCCGCAGTTGTTGCCGTTATTCTTTCCTTCTCACCGAAATTTGCCGCTGTTATAAACACAATTCCGGCAGCAATCATCGGCGGCGTTTCCTTCGTTCTTTATGGTATGATTTCAGGCGTTGGTATTCGTAATGTGGTTGAGAATAAGATTGATTTAACTAAATCAAGAAATCTTATTATCGTTGCAGTAATCCTTGTAACTGCGCTCGGCCTCGGCGAGCTTCCTATCACAATCGGCAAATTCAGCTTCACCTTAACTGCTCTTGCAGTTGCAGCTATCGCAGGTATTGTTCTTAATGCAATTCTTCCCGGAAATGATTATGTTTTCAAAATTGAAAGCGATATAAAGGAAGAGGCAAAGGCAGAGGAAGCACCTGCACAAGCCGAATAATTTTTAAATAACATAAACATATTTAAGCCTGCTTTGCGTAAAAACACAGCAGGCTTAAATTATTTCTTTGACAATATTGCAGTAATATGTTAAAATGAAACATATTTTTATTTGGAAAAAGGGGAATTATATGTCATCAGCGAATATTTGTATTTTAATTGCAATTGTGCTTTATCTTATTATGATGATAATTGTAGGCATTATTTGCTCAAAGAAAAACGAAAATGTAGATGATTTTTATCTTGGAGGAAGAAAGCTCGGACCGTTTGTAACCGCAATG
>UQSH01000041.1 GCA_900543795.1 uncultured Oscillospiraceae bacterium
CGCTGATTGAATGTCAGGCATTTGAAATAGGATTTAAGTTAGCTGTAAAAATGTTGATAAAATAATTTGACTACTCCCGGTCTGGATATTATGTCACAGCAATACAACTCCATCTTCAAGGTATGAAACGGAATTTGACAACCCATCAAAGTCTGCTGACACTCTTACAGACAGATAATTCTATTCCTTAAAGAGGTAAAAATAATAATAATAATTATATTATTTAAGGTTTTAATATAAGGTGTGATATATTGCTTATTGAACAACGGAATTTTGGGAGGGATGAAATTTTGAAAGAAAACATAGCTTATTCACCTGAATTGCAGCATCTTTTTGATATATGGCACCGTGCTACCGATTTGAATGATGTAAATGCACAATTTTATCTTGCGTGCTGTTTTGTGAAAAGTGAGAAAAACAGCACGCAGAAAAAAGCGTTTGCTTTCTTTAAAAAGCTGTCAAATCAAGAACGGCGGACCGCACTCCAAACAGATGCACAATATATGCTGGCTCAATGCTATGAAAACGGATATGGTATTACAAAAAGCTATCCGCAGGCAAGTAAATGGTATGAAAAAGCCTATATCAGTGCAAACTGCGACGTATACAGAGTTTTTGAGGAAAAAATCAATAGAGAATTAGAAGCGGTTCTTGATGAACCTGATCACTATGAAATAGCACCCGAAGCACTCCGTTGCATAACGGAAGCTGCTGAAGGCGGAGACCTCGAGTCACAAAAATATTTGATGGAACTATATCAATTTGGCGGCAGATGTATTGAAGCGAATGATGAAAAAGTTGCTTATTGGGCAGAGCGAGCAGCCGAAAACGGAGATTCAGAGGCAATGTGTAAAATAGGAAATATGTATCTTAATGGTAGAGGAGTGAAACAGAACTGTAAAAAGGCGCTCTATTGGCTGGAGAAGGCCACGGCTCAGGGCGAGGCTGACGCAGCTTGTTCGATAGGATATTATTACAATTTACAAAAGCAATACAAAACAGCGGCGAAATGGTACAGAACAGGCGCCGAGTTAAGAATAGACTGGCGCAACAAGAAACTCGGCGAAAAAAAGCCCCATTAGCAGCAAGCAACCTTTTTAAATAACAATGGACGGATTTGACAAATTTGCAGTGATAAAGTAGAATAAAATAAAAAGCTTAAGGAGTTTACTATGGATTTATCAAATGTATCAACAAAAGCACTTGTTGAAGAATTAGCAAGCAGAGAAGCTGTTGAAAAGATAGTGGTTGAACCTTATGAGGAATATTCTATTGCCGTCGGTAATCAAAATATCAGCGACGGCGGACCTGTTGTTATATTGAGAATTTGGGATTAAATTAAAAACAAGTCCGTAAAGGAGAATTAATGCTATGAAAAAATTACAAGAGATAATAGAAAAACTTGAAAAAGAAAGCAACAAAGAAAAACAAGAAATACTTTTGCAAGAAATCGGTCAATTATTATTAACGGAGTATGTTATTCAAATCGGAGATATAGAAGTATATCCTCTATGGGTTGAAGCTTATTATTATAACGAGAAAAACTTTCCGGATCCATTTGTTTATAGAAAAGATAAACAAATGAAATACAATGTTTTGTACTTTCATCATGAAACCGATGACCAAAGAAACGGAGTGGATATCTGTCTTTCAAATGGAAATTATTATCTTTCATTTTTACTGAAATACACGCTTGTAAACGGCAATGTTAAAAGACAAAGCGAATTAAGCCCTTTAATCCGTAAAGAATATGAAGCAATGGGTGATAAAAGTGTTTTGATTCCAAACAGCAGACCAACTGATAAAATTTCTTGTACAACGAGAATTGGACTTTCCGCAAGTAAAGAAACAGATATTGATAAAAAGAAATTAAAAGAAAGATTTAAAAAGTATAAGTTATCTGTTGTGCGTGATTTTGATAAAACTTTTACTGCAAATTTCAAACTCCCCCAAAAAGAAAATCTTGTAAAAGAGTATTTATTAAAACAGACCGAAATGAGTAAAACTGAAAAAGCAGATTTCTGCATAAATGCTTTAGGATACTGCTTAAAAGAATATAAAGGATAAAAATCAAAAATTTATGTTTTATTTTTCTTCAAATTTAAAATCAAATAAAAAATACAAATCATCCGCGGACAGATTGTTTGCTACTCTCACTGCTCACGGAGTTCCGTATAAACTGCTTGAAAACACCCGTGATATCTGGCTACGGGATTTTATGCCGGTGAAAACGAAATCGGGTAAATATATATCGTTTCGATATGAGCCGAGTTATCTTAATGATTACCCTAAACTGCGTACCGATTTTCGCAAGGAAATCGCTCCGTCGCTTTCACTTGAAAATCTTGTTTATTCAGATATCAACCTTGACGGTGGGAATATTGTCTTTTCTCCTTCAAAAGAAACGGCTGTCATCAGCGACAGGATTTTTATGGAAAACTGGAATTATTCTTCTGCCGAACTGGTTCAGGAATTAGAACAGTTGCTTGAGGCAAGGGTGATTATTATTCCCTCGCTTCGTTCCGATATGACCGGCCACGCCGACGGTATGGTTCGTTTTGTTGATGAGAACACCGTTATCGGAAATGCTTCCCGTTCCTTGTTTGGACTTGAAGCACATATTAAATTAGCTCTGCGAAATCACGGAATCGAGGTTATTGATTTTCCGTATCTTGATTCAAAGGGTGAAAGTGCTGTGGGTTGTTATCTCAACTTTTTGGAAACCGAACAGGCTATATTTCTGCCGGTGTTCGGCGTTGATATGGATAGCGAAGCTATTGAAACAGCAAAAAACATTTTTAATAAAACAATCATACCGGTCAACATCAACGAAATCGCCAAAGACGGTGGTGTGCTCAATTGCATTAGCTGGGAAACATAGTAAATTCAATGGCAGAATTCATATATCCGTCAATACAAAAATACTTTAAAAAAAGAATACAGACTAACAAAAACGGCAGGCAGCACCACGCTACCTGCCAAAACTATTTTCTAATCGGTAAATGAAAAACAAACAAATATTTTGTTAAAATTTTTCAATTGTAAATTGTGAATTGAAGCAAACACTATACTTGCAAACGCAATTTATAGAAAAAGAGGTGTATTTGAAATGGCAACAGTTCCAGAGGCTAAGGACGCACTCAACAGATTTAAGATGGAGGCTGCTTCCGAGGTTGGTGTTAACCTTAAACAAGGCTACAACGGAGACCTTACTTCTAAGCAGGCAGGTTCAGTAGGCGGTCAGATGGTTAAAAAGATGATCAAGGCTTACGAGGAATCAATGAAATAAGCTGTTTTTTGACGGCTGATGAGCGTTAGCTTAAATACTTTGCGATAGCAAAGTGCAATAGCAAAGTGCGATAGCAAAGTATGATTGCCAAACGGTAATCCTTGTTTCGCGGGCAGGTGTTCTGCGAATAAAAAAAGAGCGGTTTGCCAAAAGGCTTATCGCTCTGATTTTTATATTATTTTTATACTATTTTCTACTGCGAAGGGTTTTGAAGAAGCGTGATAGAACTTCGGAGCATTCCCTTTCGCACACGCCGCCTTCAATTTGCGGCTTATGATTATACGGCAGGCTATTAAAATCGGTTACGGAGCCGAAAGAGCCTGCTTTTTTATCGTAAGCGCCAAAGGTTACCTTTTTTATCCGAGAATTAATGATTGCGCCGGCACACATTGGGCAGGGTTCAAGCGTTACATACATTTCACACTGCCACAAACGCCAGCCGCCAAGAGCCTTACACGCATTATCAATTGCTTCGATTTCTGCGTGATAAAGAGCATTTTTTCCTGTTTCTCGGCGGTTTCTCCCCTCGCCGACTATAACATTATCCTTTACAACAACCGCACCCACCGGCACCTCGCCCTGCGATTCGCTTAATTCGGCAAGCTCGATTGCTCTTTTCATAAATTCATTCATACAACAATTAAATCTTATTTATGCTGGCTATTACGCAATAAATGAGATATAGGCTTGAAATAATCAGAACGGGTGAAGAAATGAACGCACCGACCTTTTGACCGAGCGAATTTGCATACGGCTCTCGGTTTTTCGCATCAAGCTTAAAGCTGAGTTTCTTTCGGAGTGCAAGTATAACCGTTGAAATCAACCCTGCCGCAATCCAAAAGCCGAAGAAAGCATAGGTTGATATATCTTCAGCCTTTTCGCCGAAGGCGAGAACGAAAATAGACGCAAGCGCACTCATTGAGTTATTCAGTCCGTGAACAAGAATTGCAGGAACAATACTGTCTGTTTTAACGGTTAAATAGCCGAGAATGAGACCGACAACGGTTGCAAATATAAATTGAATTATATTACCGTGAATAAGTCCGAAAACGATTGAAACCGCTATAACACCAAACGCCTTGCCGTGCTTTTTCAGCAAACCGAGTGAGCAGCATCTCATTGCAAACTCCTCACACACAGCAGGAACAACCGCCGTTGCAATAAGCTCCAATGCACAGGCAACAACACTGTCCGGCTCAATCGACTCCGACTGAGTCAGCTCATAGCCCATATTCTCCGAAAGCATCGATAATAAGCCGACAATATAATCGGCACCGACGCAGCAGAGCATACCGAAGCCTACCCAAAGGCACAGCTCAGAGCCCTTAATTCTTTTGCTTGGTATTAAATCGCCGCCGTACTTTTTCTTATTGAACAATGCCATAACGGAAAAAGGAACAACAAGAGCAAAAAATTCAACGCCGATAATATTAAGGCAATACTGAAAAACCGAGGAGTTTTCATAAAGCGAGGTTATTGTGCTGTTAGAATAAATTATAAACGAAAGAATAATCTGAACTCCGACAAAGCACAAAACGGAAACACCCATCAGGTTTCCGAGATGTCTTATTTGCCGCCGTTCCTCCTTTGCCCTTGCCAGACAATACATTTGACGGCGAAAAGCGTCATTTTCATCTTCATTACTGTTAAAAGGCGAATAATATGTGTTCAAAACTTTCCCTCTGATTCGAATAAAATTTTATCAGTCAAGCTCTGCGGCAATCTTTTTGATGAATGCTTTGAGCTCATCCTTTGTTTCGGGGTGTTTGAGACCAACCTCAATATTAGCTTCAAGGATACCGAACTTATTGCCCATATCATAGCGTTTGCCTTCATAATCAACTGCGATAACGCCGCTCTTTTGAGCAAGAGCCTTCATTGCGTCTGTTAATTGAAGCTCATTACCTGTTCCGAGAGGAGTTTCCTCTAAAATTGAGAAGATTTCGGGAGGAAGAACAACTCTTCCGAGAATTGAGAAATTGCCCATTATTTCTTCGGGCTTCGGCTTTTCAATCATATCCGTGCAGGAATAGCAGTTTCCTTCAAGGGGCTCTGTTTTAAGAGAGCAATACTTTGTGATTGCCATTCCGGGAACCTCTTTTACACCTACAACGCCTTTTCCGTACTTTTCATAAGCGTCGCAAAGCTGCTTTGTGCAGGGAGTTTCGGAAAGAATAACATCATCTCCGTAAAGAACTGCAAAAGGCTCATCACCTATGAAGTTTTTAGCGCAAAGAACTGCATGGCCGAGTCCCTTTGTTTCCTTTTGGCGAAGAAAATAAATGTTTCCGAAATTTGAGCATGCCATAACATCCTCATAAATCTTCTTTTTGCTTTCATTACCTTCAAGCTTTGCTTCAAGCTCAAAAGCGTGGTCAAAATGATCCTCGATAGCACCCTTGTTTCTGTTTGTGATAACAAGGATTTCTTCAATTCCGGATGCAAAAGCCTCTTCAACAATATATTGAATTGCCGGCTTATCAACGATATTAAGCATCTCCTTCGGAACTGCCTTTGAGGCAGGAAGAACTCTTGTTCCCATACCTGCTGCGGGGATTATTGCCTTTCTTACTTTCATAGTTTTATCCTCCTGAAATATAAAAATATTATAACCTAATTATTACTCGCTAAATCATTGAAACAATATCTGAAAAAATTTCAACAATAAGCATTGCCGTGATGGGTGCCATAACGCTTATTCCGCCCTTATTTGCAAGATAAAGCTTTTTAATCTTTGGCTTTGAATAATCCTCTGCACCCGAAAGCATACCCATATAAAAAGAGTTTTCCTGCTCTATTTTCTCATCTGCTTCAAGAACAAGATTAACTATTTTTTTCCTATATATATTATCCGCAAACAGTGCACAGGAAATATGAATAACCGCAACAACTGCAAAAACAATAATATATGCGGGAAGTGCCTTTGAGTCTTGAATGGCAGAAAGGATGCTTCTCATATATTCGGCATTAGTCATCGTTTGCACCGAAGCAACAGTATCCTTCCACATAGTCATAAGCGTATTGAGCGGTCCTGCATAAATAACGCTGACAATAATGCTGACTGCAAATCTTATTGACAGCAATGCCGTTCCCATTCCGTATATTTTTCTGAAAAGCAGATAATACGGACCGAAGAAAAAAGCACTCCAATTCCAATTTACCGTTTTGTTTTTTCTGAATTTTCCTATAAATTTATAAAAATTTGCGCCGATAGCCGTTATAATATCGGAAAGAGGGGCACCGTCTATTTTTTCGTTTTTATCAAAAATAAATGTTGTTCCGGGTTTGATCTTATTTGCATCGCTGATTGCATTAGCCGCTTTTTCCTCAATATCCTCCTGCCCACCTTCGCTCTCTGAGCCTTGATTATTAAGCAGATTTCCGAAAGCAGACGGAGCCGCATTCTGCAAGGAGGGAGCTTTTTTTATTTCCTGCGAAGCAGAGAAATCCGAGGACTGCTCCTTTCTTTTATAAACAAAGCCGTTTGAATGTAAATCACTGTTTACGCATTTTCCGAGAGAGGCATAGCACTCTCTGTGGTGCGGTGTTCCGCATTCGGGGCAGGTTACAATATCGTCGCCCTCCTGAAACACTCTTTCGCAAACGGGGCATTTTTCGTCCTTATATAGCAAGAAAACCATTCTCCTTCATTTAAAAGTACAACAATCGGCAGGAAAATATTACCTGCCTGCACTTCTATTCATTTTATTATAGCTTAACTTAACATAAAAAATCAATATTTTGATTAAAATAAAGTAAATATATTTTTAACAATAATATCTTGCAAAGACAGGCAAAGTTGTTTATAATATCATAGATTATTTTTATAAACAGAATTTTACGAAAAGTTTTGGAGTTTTTTATGGTTGAATTTGAAAATCTGCGATTCAGACTGCTTGAATCCGAAAAGCCTATTGAAAATTTAAGAGAAGCACTTGCCATAGACCATATTACAGCTGAAATCAAGGATTTGGAGGCACAAGCCGCTGCTCCTGATTTTTGGGACGATATGGATAACAGCCAAAAGATTTTGAAAAAAACAGGCGCACTCAAAGCAAAGCTTGAAAGCTATAACAGTCTTAAAACAGACTACGAGGACGCACTTATGATGATTGAGCTTGCAGACGATGAGGGCGACGAAAGTCTGCTTGAAGAATGCGAGGGCTCCGTTAAAAATATTGAAGACAGAATTGAAACGCTGACTCTTTCAACGCTTTTAAACGGAGAATACGACAATAAAAATGCGCTTCTTACATTCCACGCAGGTGCAGGCGGAACAGAGGCGATGGACTGGGCTGAAATGCTTTTCAGAATGTATAACCGTTGGGGAGAGCGCCACGGCTACAAGGTTTCAACGCTTGATTATCTTGACGGCGATGTTGCCGGTCTTAAAAGCGCAACAATTCTTATTGAGGGCGAAAACGCTTATGGCTATTTAAAGGGCGAAATGGGTATTCACAGGCTTGTTCGTGTTTCGCCGTTTGACTCCTCGGGCAGACGCCACACATCCTTTGCTTCGCTTGAGGTTATGCCGGAAATTGACGATGATGTTAATGTTGAAATCCGTGAGGAAGACATAAAAATGGATGTTTACAGAGCTTCGGGTGCAGGCGGACAGAAGGTAAATAAAACCTCCTCCGCAGTTCGCCTTACGCATATTCCGACGGGAATAGTTGTTTCCTGCCAAATTGAGCGCTCACAGCACCAAAACCGTGAGGTTGCAATGAGAATGCTCAAATCAAAGCTTGTTGAAATCAAGGAAAGAGAAAATCTTGAAAAGATTGAGGACATAAAGGGCGACCAAAAGGAAATAGCCTGGGGAAGCCAGATACGCTCTTATGTTTTTATGCCCTACACAATGGCAAAGGACCACAGAACAGGCTATGAAATGGGCAACATAAATGCCGTTATGGACGGCGACATAGACGGATTTATCAACGCATACCTCAAACAAAAAAGCGTTGCAGAAGCAGAAAAAAATTAAAAAATTCCAATATTATTATTACCTCCCTCCGCAAAAAATAAATGCGGGGGGATTTTTTATGAAAAAAAGCAAAATTATAATTACCGCTATCGCAGGAGCGATTGCAATTTCATCTGCTTTGAGCGGCTGCTCCGCTGGAAGTACGGCAAACGAAGCAACGCAAAGCACAACAAGCAGGCCGACAAATGTGGCCGAAACAACTCTTGAAGCGACGGGAGTGCGCCTTGGAGTTGAGGAATACGACAGCACGCCGATTGTTTGGGGACCGGGAAGCATTAAAGACCATCAGCGACCGACAGACCCCGAAAAGCTTCAAAATCAATTCAGCGAGCTAAACGCACAATGGCTTCTTGAAAACAAAAAGGAAATATGCCTAACCTTTGACGAGGGCTATGAAAACGGCTATACGGCTCAAATTCTTGACACTCTTAAAGAAAAAGATGTTAAGGCAATTTTCTTTTGCACCTACGATTATATCAAGGATAATCCCGAGCTTGTTCGCAGAATGATAGACGAGGGACACATTGTTGGAAACCACAGCTATTCGCATTACAATATGACGGAGATTGACCTTGAAACCGCCTCTGAGGAAATAACGCTTCTTCACGACTATACCTGCGAAATGTTCCAATATGAAATGACGCTTTACAGATTTCCCGAGGGTGCATTCAGCGAGCAGACTGTTGCGCTTGCAAGCGAGCTTGGCTACAGAAGCGTTTTTTGGAGCTTTGCCTATGCCGATTGGGAGGTTGACAATCCGCCCGATGAGGAGGAGGCATATAACAAAATCGTTTCCTCAACTCACAACGGCGAGATTATGCTTTTGCACGCCGTTTCCAAAACAAACGCAAACATTTTGCCGAGAGTTATAGACGAAATAAGAAATCAGGGCTACACCTTCACAACGAACCTTTAAAAGCTTTTTACAGCTTTTTCCGATAGATTAAAAATTTTGTTAATTTTTAAAAATGCTATTGTTATATAATTCCGTTTAATATATAATATTTTAAATTGGAATTTTATGCGGACTTATAAAATGTTCGTTTTGAAAGTGAGAGAATAGACTATGATTTTATCAAAGGACCTCGGCATTGATCTCGGAACCGAAAACACACTTATATGCGACAGAAAGGGAAGAATTATTATAAGGGAGCCCTCTGTTGTTGCGGTTGATGTTAAAACAAGAAGAGTGCTTGCAACAGGAAACGAAGCAAAGGCAATGATCGGCAGAACGCCCGGCTCAATAATTGCGGTTAAGCCGCTTAAAGACGGCGTTATTGCAGATTTTGATATGACTGCCGATATGCTTCACAGCTTTATTTACCGTTCGTCAAAAACATCTGTTTTTTCCAAAACAAGAGTTGTTATAACCGTGCCGAGCGGTGTTACGGAGGTTGAGCGCAGAGCCGTTGAGGACGCCGCCCGTGCCGCAGGAGCGCAGGAGGTTGAGCTTATTGAGGAGCCTATGGCGGCGGCTCTCGGAGCGGGGCTTCCCGTTTTTGAAGCAACAGGCTCTATGGTTGTTGACATTGGCGGAGGCACCTGCGATATTGCGGTTATTTCTCTTGGCGGAATTGCCGCAAGAAAGAGCGTTAAGATTGCCGGAAACACACTTAACGAAGAAATAATCGGATATATGAAGAGAAATTACGAGCTTCTTATAGGCGATGTTACTGCAGAGGATATAAAAATCAAGATAGGCTCCGTTGCCGAATATGACGGCGAGGGCGCAATGGAGGTTAGGGGAAGAAACCTTATTAACGGCCTTCCCTCCTCTGCCGAAATAACAAGCGCCGAAATCAGAGAGGTTTTACTTGAGCCTGTTGGAGAAATTATCAGCGCAATAAGGGAGGTTCTTGAAGTTACTCTTCCCGAGCTTGCCGCAGATATAATAGACAGAGGAATTTACTTAACGGGCGGAACTGCGCAATTAAGAGGCCTTGCAGACCTTATTTCAAAGAAAACAAGCATTGCGGTTCATATTCCCGAAAAGCCTATGGAGGCAGTTGCGGTAGGCACATCAATAAAATTAAGAAGGGCACGATAATATGAAGGAGCTTTTCAAAAGCAGACAATTCAAGCTTGTTGCGGGAATAATAGCGCTTTTGATGGTGGGAGCATTACTCTGCGCCGCAAACGGAAGCGGAAAAACCGCTCAATCAAGCGTTATCGGAGTTATTTTTACTCCTGCAAACTGGGTTGCAACAAAGATTTCAAACGGTATTACATACGTTTTCGGCGAGGCAACGGGAAACGCCGATTATTTAAAAAGAATAGATGAGCTTGAAAAACAGGTTGGCTCGCTTCAGGACCAGCTTTCGGATTACGAAAATCTTAAAAAGCAAAACGCACTCTATAAAGACGCACTTGGATTAAAAGAGGAAAATCCCGATTACAGCTTCGTTGAGGCAACCGTTACCGGTCGCGATGCGGCTGACATTTTCTGCTCCTACACTATCAATAAGGGCTCGCTAAACGGCATTTCCGACGGCGACGCAGTTGTTTACGGCAATTATATTGTTGGGATAATAGACAAAGCCTATCCGACATACAGTGTTGTTAAAACAATTCTTGACCCCGATTTTTCCGTTTCGGCTTACGAAATTGTTTCGGGCGAAATTTCCTATGTTACGGGTGAAGCTTCACTTGCCGCAAAGGGAAAATGCAAAATGGCAAATCTTGATTCTTCAACCTCCGTTACATACGGTTCAATAATTTCAACTGCGGGAATAAGCGGAAGCATACCCGAGGGACTTGTTATCGGAACGGTTGAGGAAATAGACGAGGAAACAACCTCCGTTGCATCCTATGCGGTTGTTAAGCCCGGAGTTGATGTTTATAACATTTCTAACTGCCTTGTTTTAACCGACTATGAAAGCGAGGGGCAGTAATGGACCTTTCTTACAAGCAGAAAACCACCAAGGCGGCAGCTTACATTATTATAACAGCCCTTGCGGCTTTGATACAAAACACACAGGGACTGACAATTGAAATAGGCGGTGCAAGGTGCTTTTTGCTTATTCCCGTTTGTGTTATTCTGGCAATGGGCGAGGATGAACGCTTCGGTGCATTAATTGCACTTTTCGGCGGCTTGCTTTGGGATTTAACCTCTGCGGTGCATCTTGGATTTAATGCAATATTTTTATGCATTATGTGCTTTTTCGGTGCGTCGCTTGTTACATATATTTTCAGAAACATTTTTTTAACAAATTTCATATATTCGGTTATGGCAATTATGCTTTACTGCCTGCTTTATTGGCTGTTTTTCATAATTTTTCCAAATATAAAGGGCGCAGAGCTCTCTCTTTTCAGCTTTTATTTGCCGAGCGGAATTTACACAATTGCAGCCACACCGATTATTTATTTCAGCCTTAAACCCTTAAAAAAGGCTTTAAACAAGCCGATTAAATATTTAACCGACAATTAATTTGCACGCAAAATTTTTTAGAAAGGAGAATTGCCGTGAGAAGCAGACATTTCAGCATAAGGTCTTTTACCGCCGTTTTTTTAACTCTGATTGTTCTTTGCGGCTTCGGATACAATCTTTATGATATACAGATTGTGAACGAGGAATACTATAAAGCGCAAAACAACGCCGTTAAAACATATACGGTTCCGATTGAAGCCGCACGCGGAGAAATTGTTGACAGAAACGGCAATTCACTTGTTACAAACAGGCAGGGCAATTCAATCATACTTGATGCGGCATATTTTCCGTCTTCAAAAAACAATAAGGAAAGAAACGAAATCATTTTTAACCTCATAAGGCTTTTTGAGGCAAACGGAGAAGAATATGTTAATAATCTTCCGCTTCAGCTAAACGGCGGAAATGTTTATTTTACAGACGATGAAAAAGCAATAAACACAATGAAAAGCAAGGATATGTTTAACCTGCAAGGCTATGCAACGGCGCAAAACTGCTTTGACGCTATGGTTGAAAAATACTCCCTTGAGGAATACGATAAGGGAACCGCACTCAAAATCGGAGGTGTCCGCTATGAGCTGACGAGGCTTCTTTTTTCAATAGAAAACCCCGTTACGATTGCAGACGATGTTAACGATGAAACGGTTGCCGTAATTAAAGAAGACAAAGCAAAATATTTAGGTGCGGATGTTAAGGCGGTTGCATACCGTGAATACACAGATTCCTCACTTGCTCCGCACATACTCGGAACCGTCAGAAAAATTAATGCAGAGGAATATTCCGAGCTTAAAGACAGCGGATACAGTATTACCGCCACGATTGGCGAAAGCGGAATTGAATCGGCAATGGAAAGTGAGCTTAGGGGAACTCCGGGAGAGCTTACAGTTACAATTGACGCAGACGGAAATGTTAAGGAAGAGGTTACAAAAAATCCTATTCAGGGAAACACGGTTGTTCTTACGATAGACAAGGATTTGCAGAAGCTTGCGCAGGATAAGCTGCCAGACACTTGCAACGAGGTCAGCATTTCTTACAGTGCGGGAGCGGTTGTTGTTGAAGATGTTAACACGGGCGAGGTGCTTGCCGCCGCATCCTATCCAACATACGACATTAACGATTATTACGAAAGCTATTCAAAACTTGCGGAAAATTCAAGAAAGCCGCTTTGGAACAGATTTGCGCTTGGCACATACGCCCCCGGCTCAACCTTTAAGCCGATGATGGCGTGCGCCGCTCTTGAAGAGGGCGTTGTTACCGAAAGCTCAACCTTCCGCTGCAAGGGAACCTTTCAATACTATGATATAACCTTCCATTGCTTAAATAACAGAACGCACGGAAGCGAGGATGTTAAGGAGGCATTGAGGGATTCCTGCAACATTTATTTCTATAACTGCGCAGATAAGCTTGGAATTTCAAAAATGAATCAATACGCCGCTATGTTTGGACTTGGAGAAAAAACGGGCGTTGAAATCAGCGAGGCTTCGGGAGTTCTTGCAGGCCCTGCCAGCGCACAGAAATATAATAAGCAATGGCAAATGGGTGATACTATTCAAAGCGGTATCGGTCAGTCCGATAATTTATTTACTCCGCTTCAGCTGAGCAATTACTGCGCAACCGTTGCGAACTCGGGAACACGATATGAGCTTCATTTTGTTAAGGCTATAATAAATACGGCAAGCGGCTCAATAAATGAAACAGGCGCAACCGTTGCCGAGGACCTGCCTATTTCCGACAACACCTTTAAAATTGTTCGTGAGGGTATGAGAATGGTTGCAACAAGCGGTGCTCCTGCATCTGTGTTCAACAAGATCAACACGAGCGTTGCCTGCAAAACAGGTACCTCGCAGGTTATTAAAAACGGTCAAAAGGTAAACAACGGATTTCTTATTACCTTTGCACCGTATGAAAGCCCCGAAATCTCAATAGCTTCCGTTATCGAGCTTGCAGGCTCGGGTACATCAACTGCGGAAATAACCTCATCGATAATTGACTATTATTATTCAAATAATACAGATGAAAAGCCTGCGCAGCAAACGGGAACAATTTTAAGTTAAAATTTTTGTTGAATATATAAATATTTTATGTTATTATTTTAATGTATTATATATTTTTATAAAGCTTCTGCCAAAAATAATAAACTGTTAAAGTAAAAACAGAGAGGTATCTTATGAATATTGCACTTATTGCTCATGACGCTAAAAAAGAGCTGCTTGTTCAGTTTTGCATTGCTTATTGCGGAATTATGAGCAGGCACGATCTGTGCGCAACGGGAACAACAGGCAAGCTTGTTCACGATGCAACAGGACTTAATATAAACTGCTTTCTTGCAGGAAGTCAGGGAGGCGGCCAGCAAATTGCAAGCAGAATTGCCTGCAATGAAATAGACCTTTTGATTTTTTTCAGAGACCCGCTTAATCCAAAGCCGCACGAGCCAAACGATAACGATTTGCTTCGCCTTTGCGATGTTCACAATATTCCCTATGCAACAAATATTGCAACGGGAGAAGCACTTATCAGAGGTGTTGAACGCGGAGATTTTGAATGGCGTGAAATAGTTAATCCGCGCTACAATTAATAACTTTTACGGGCAGGTGAAAACCCGCCCGATTTTTTCGATTGGAGATAATAATGGCATTAATAACAAAAGCAATTAAAGGAACAAAGGATGTTTTGCCAAAGGAGGCATACAAAAATCAATATATTGAAGCAACGGTTCTTGATGTTGCACAAAGATTCGGATATAAGGAAATGCGTACGCCTGTTTTTGAACACACCGAGCTTTTTCAGCGTGGAGTGGGCTCAACAACAGATGTTGTGCAAAAGGAAATGTACACCTTTGACGATAAGGGCGGAAGAAGCATAACCTTGCGCCCGGAGGGAACGGCAGGTGCAGCACGCTCTTTTCTTGAAAACGGACTTTGCAACGAGGCACTTCCGCAAAAAATCTGCTACTTAACCTCGTGCTACCGTTATGAAAAGCCGCAGGCAGGAAGGCTACGCGAATTTCATCAATTCGGCGTTGAATGCTTCGGAACCCCCTCTCCCCTTGCAGACGCAGAAATTATTTCGCTTGCAAAAACCGTTTTTGACGAGCTTGGAATTAAGGATTTGAGCCTTGAAATAAATTCTATCGGCTGCCCCGAATGCCGTGTGAAATATCACGAGGCACTTAGGGAATATTTCAATGCAAGAAAGGACGAGCTTTGCGACACCTGCAAGGAACGACTTGATCGCAATCCCATGCGCATACTTGACTGCAAATCTCCCGTTTGCTCTGAAATTGCAAAGGGTGCACCCGTTGTGCTTGATTATCTTTGTGATGATTGCAGAGAGCATTTTGAAGCGGTTAAAAAATATTTAACTTCACAAAGCATAGAATTTACCGTTAATCCGCAAATTGTAAGAGGTCTTGATTATTACACCAAAACCGTTTTTGAATTTGTTTCAAATTCAATCGGCGCACAGGGAACTGTTTGCGGCGGCGGAAGATACGACGGACTTATTGAAGAATTAGGCGGACAGAAAACGCCTTCGCTCGGCTTCGGACTCGGTCTTGAAAGGCTTATGCTTCTTATGGAGGCGCAAAGCTGCGAGTTCCCCGAGGATGCAAGGCCCGATTTGTTCATTGCCGCACTTGGAGAAAAGGCAACGCTCAAAGCAATAGACATTGCAAAGGATATGCGTGCAGAGGGCTATTCCTGCCTTTATGACCTTAATTCGAGAAGCCTGCGTGCGCAAATGAAATACGCTGATAAGCTGAATGCGAAATACACAATCGTTATCGGCGACAGTGAGGTTGAAGAGGGCGTTGCAAGATTGAAGGATATGCAAACGGGCGAGGAAACGGAAATTGCACTTGCAACCTTCGTTAGCGGATATTACAGCATTACACTTGCTTCCCAGCTTGACGACCTTAAAATTAACGGAGAGGAATTTGATTTTAACTCACTTTTCGGTTTAGATAAGAAGGACGAATAATTAATTTTCTTTGGAGATAAAGCTATGGAGAACATTAAAGGACTTAAAAGAACAGATTACTGCGGAAATCTTCGCCTTTCCGACGAGGGCAGAGAGGTTACCCTTTTCGGTTGGGCTCAAAGGCAGAGAGATTTAGGAAATCTTATTTTTATTGATTTAAGAGATAAAACAGGAATCGTTCAGCTTTCCTTCGGCGACACAACCGCCAAGGATGTTTTTGAAAAGGCACAAAGCGTTAGAAGCGAATATGTTCTTGCGCTTAAAGGAATTGTTAAGGAAAGAGAGAGCAAAAACCCCGAGCTTTCCACAGGTGATATTGAGGTGCTTGTTTCAGAGCTTCGCATAATTTCAAAGGCGCAAACTCCCCCCTTTGAAATTTCAAAGGCAGACAGCGTCGGCGATGAAACAACGCTTAAATACAGATATCTTAATTTGAGAAATGAAAAGCTCACTAAAAACATCATAATGCGCCATAAGATTGCCAAAATTGCAAGGGAATACTTTTATGCTAATGATTTTATTGAAATAGAAACGCCTATGATGATA
>UQSH01000042.1 GCA_900543795.1 uncultured Oscillospiraceae bacterium
GCCGCCGCGAAGCTTAACGGTTATATCAACACCCTTTGAGCAAAAGCCGTTTTCAACTGCGGCAATCGCCGCCGCGCACGCGCCTGTTCCGCAGGCCTGTGTTTCGCCGTTTCCTCGCTCCCAAACACGCATTTTTATAGTTCTGTTGTTAACAACTCTAACAAATTCCGTGTTTATCCTTTCGGGGAAAATTTCAGCCGTTTCAAATTTCGGTCCTGTTTCTTCAATATTAATTTTATCAACATTGTCAACAAAAACAACGCAATGCGGATTGCCTACTGAAACGCAGGTAATTTCATATTCGCCTCCTGCAACGCTAACGGGCTTTGAAATTATCCTTTCTCCGTCAAGCAATGCAGGGATTTCCTGCGGCTTAAATTGTGCTTTTCCCATATTAACGGTAACGGAGGAAACCTTTGAATTTCTCGTGAAAAGCTCAAGCTCCTTAATTCCGCTTGCCGTTTCAATCGTCATTCTTTCCTTTTTAACAATGCCGTTATCGTAAAGATATTTACCAACGCACCTAATTGAATTTCCTGCCATCTTGCCCTCGGAGCCGTCAAGGTTGAAAATTCTCATCTTTGCGTCTGCAATTTCGGAGTTTTCAATAAGAACAATTCCGTCTCCGCCAATGCCCCTGTGTCTGTCTGTAAATTCAATAGCAAAGCTTTCGGGGCAGGTGATAATTCCGCATTGATTGTTAAAGAAAATATAATCGTCGCCCGTGCCGTGCATCTTGCTGAATTTCAGTATGCCCTTTTCCTTTCGCATATTGTTTATATCAACAAGCTCCGTGTTCATCTGATTATATCTGCTTGCGATAATATCGGCAAGCGCGTTTGCCGTGTCAAGCGAGGTAAGCGTTGCAATGCCAAGCTGATTTGCTCTGTTAAAGAGCTTAATGTAATCGTCAATGCTCTTTTTGTCGCTCTTGCCGGTATAAACAATATAGTCAAGCCTTCCGCTTTCAACAAGCTCCATAATGGAGTTGTCCTCGCGGAGCTTGTTTACAACACTAACCTTTATGCCAAGGCTTTCGATAGCCCTTGCCGTTTCGGGTGTTGCCCAAATATCAGCTCCTATATCGTCAAGCTTTTTTGCAAGAGAAACAATTTCATATCTGTCCTGCTTCGTAACGGTAATAAGAACGCCGTGCCTTTCCTTTTTGTGAAATTCATCAACCTTGAAGCCTGCCGAAACAAGCCCCTTGAAAAGTGCTTCGTTAAGGTTTTTACCAACCCCGAGAACCTCTCCCGTTGATTTCATTTCAGGCCCTAATTTACTGTTAACATCATTAAGCTTTTCAAAGCTGAAAACGGGAACCTTAACCGCAAAATAGGGAGGTGCCTTGTAAAGACCTGTTCCGTAGCCGAGCTCTTCAAGGCTTGCACCAACCATTATTTTTGATGCAAGCTCAACCATAGGAACGCCTGTTACCTTGCTGATATAAGGAATTGTTCTTGACGCCCTCGGATTAACCTCAATAACATAAAGCTCGTTTTGGTAAATAAGATACTGAATGTTAACAAGTCCCTTTGTTCCGAGCGAAAGCGCAAGCTTTTCCGAAATATCACATATTTTGCGAAGCATTTTATCCTGAATGTTGTATGGCGGATAAACGGCAATTGAGTCGCCGCTGTGAACTCCTGCGCGCTCAATGTGCTCCATAATTCCTGGAATAAGAACATCCTTGCCGTCTGAAATGCAGTCAACCTCAAGCTCCGTTCCCATCATATATTTGTCAACAAGAACGGGATTTTCAATGCCCTGTTTAAGAATAATGCCCATATACCGCTCAACATCTTCATCGGTGTAGGCAATGGTCATATTCTGTCCGCCGATAACATAGCTCGGTCTTAAAAGCACGGGATAGCCAAGCTCATTACCCGCTTTTATAGCCTCTTCAAGAGTGGTAACAGAGGTGCCCTTCGGTCTGTAAATTCCGAATTTTTCAAGCAGAGCGTCAAACTTTTCTCTGTCCTCCGCAACATCAATACCCTCGGCAGAGGTGCCAAGAATTTTAATACCGTTATCATCAAGAAATTTAGTCAGCTTAATCGCAGTCTGACCGCCAAAGGCAACAACAACTCCCTCGGGCTTTTCAACCTTAATAACATTCATAACATCCTCGGGAGTAAGAGGCTCAAAATAAAGCCTGTCTGCCGTGTCAAAATCGGTTGAAACAGTTTCGGGATTGTTGTTTATTATAATAACCTCGTAGCCGAGCTCTTTAAGTGTCCAAACGCAGTGAACGGAGGAATAGTCAAATTCAATTCCCTGACCGATACGAATGGGTCCCGAGCCGAGAACTATAATGCGCTTTTTGTCTCCTCTTTCAAGCTCTCTGCTTTCACATTCGTTTTCATAAGCAGAATAAAAATAAGGCGTTTCAGCGGCAAATTCCGCGCCGCAGGTGTCAACCATTTTATAAACTGCGTTTTTGTGATAGGCAAGGGGAGAGCGGCTTATTCTTTCAATAGCCTCGTCCGTGTAGCCAAGCCTTTTTCCTTTAAGATATAGCTCATTAGAAACGGGTGTGTTTTCAATCTGCCTTTCATAATCGCAAAGATTTTTAAGCTTATATAAAAACCACTCGTCAATCATTGTTATGCGGTGTATTTCATCAACTGATATTCCGCTTTTGAGTGCCTTAAACACCGTGAAAAGCCTTAAATCGTCTTGATTTTTTAATGCGCTTCTTATGTCTGCTTCGTCGGTTGCCTTTCTGTTTAAGGTGTCAAGCCCTATTTCAGCACCTCTTATAGCCTTCATCAATGCCGCCTCAAAGCAGGGCGCAATGCTCATAACCTCGCCCGTTGCTTTCATTTGAGTGCCGAGCTTTCGAGAGGCATTAACAAATTTGTCAAACGGCCATTTAGGTACCTTAACAACAACATAGTCAAGCGCAGGCTCAAAGCACGCGCAGGTTTTTCCCGTAATGTCGTTTTTAATTTCGTCAAGTGTGTAGCCAAGTGCAATCTTTGTTGTAACCTTTGCAATCGGATATCCCGTCGCCTTTGAAGCAAGCGCAGAGGAGCGTGAAACACGGGGATTAACCTCAATAACGCTGTATTCATAGCTTTCGGGATTGAGCGCAAATTGGCAGTTGCAGCCGCCCTCAATGCCAAGCTCTGAAATAATATCAAGTGATGCAGAGCGCAGTGCTTGGTATTCCTTATCTGCAAGTGTAACGGCAGGCGCTATAACAATACTGTCGCCCGTGTGAACTCCAACGGGGTCAAGGTTTTCCATTGAGCAAACGGAAATAACATTACCTGCACCGTCGCGCATAACCTCAAATTCAATTTCCTTCCAGCCCGCAATGTATTTTTCAACAAGTATTTGATTAATCGGGCTCATCATTAGCCCTCTTTTTGCGGTGTCGTAAAGCTCCTTTTCATTGTTGGCAACACCGCCGCCTGCACCGCCGAGCGTAAACGCAGGGCGAATAATAACGGGAAAGCCAATCTCACGCGCAATTTTCTGCGCAGTCTCAATATCGTTTGCAATGTCGCTCGGAACAACAGGCTGACCGATTTTCAGCATTGTGTCTCTGAACATCTGCCTGTCCTCAGCCTTGTCTATTGCCTCGGCGTTTGTGCCGAGCAGGCGAACACCCATTTCTTCAAGATAGCCGTCTGCCGCAAGCTGCATTGATATTGTAAGCCCCGTCTGTCCTCCGAGACCGCCCAAAATACTGTCGGGCTTTTCCTTTTCGATAATTCTTTTAACTGTTTGAACTGTTAGCGGTTCAAGATAAATTCTGTCTGCAAGTGCTCTGTCTGTCATAATGGTGGCAGGGTTTGAGTTAACAAGAACAACCTCAATCCCTTCCTCCTTTAAAACTCTGCACGCCTGCGCGCCTGCATAGTCAAACTCGGCCGCCTGTCCTATAACAATAGGCCCGGAGCCGATAACGAGCACCTTTTTTATATCCTTGTTAAGAGGCATTATTCGTTACCTCCCATCATATTTATAAATTTGTCAAACAAAAACCTCGTGTCGTGAGGACCGCTGCAAGCCTCAGGATGAAACTGAACGGAAAACGCTTTTTTATCGGGATAATTTATTCCCTCGTTTGTGCCGTCGTTAGCGTTGATATAGCTGATAGCTCCACCGATTTCCTCAACAGATTCGTTTATAACTGCATAGCCGTGATTATGAGAGGAAATGTATGTTCTTCCCGTTTCAAGATTTTTAACCGGCTGATTAACGCCTCTGTGTCCGTATTTCAGCTTTTCCGTTTTCGCACCCATTGCAAGCGCAAGAAGCTGATGCCCAAGGCAAATTCCGAAAATAGGCTTTTTGCCGATAATCTTTTTAAGCTCCTCAATGCATTCCTTGTTGTCGTCAGGATCCCCGGGTCCGTTTGAAAGCATAATACCGTCCGGGTTAAGCTTTAAAATATCCTCTGCCTTTGTTGAGCTCGGCATAACTGCAACATTGCAGCTTCTTTTAGTAAGCTCCCTCACAATGTTTTCCTTTTTGCCGTAGTCAATAAGAACAACATTATATTTCGGGTTTTCGCACGCAACAGGGTAGGGGCGGTCAACGGAAACGGCTTCAACCGCTCCCTCGATTTTATATTCCCGAGTCTTCTCAATGCTGAAATCCTTTGGGTTAGAGCAAATTGTTGCGTTCATAACTCCGCTTTCCCGAATGATTTTTGTTATTTCTCTTGTGTCAACTCCGTAAACACCGATAATAGCGTTTCTTTTCATATATTCTTCAAGCGTACTGTTGCACCTGAAATTTGAGGGGCAGTCGCATTTTTCATGAACAATATATGCGCTGACATAGCTTTTTGCGCTTTCGCAATCCTCGTCAATAAAGCCGTAGTTTCCGATAAGCGGAAAGGTTTGCATAACTATTTGGCCGTAATAGCTCGGGTCAGTAAGCGTTTCAATGTAGCCGCCCATACCTGTTGTGAAAACAAGCTCGCCCGTAATATCTCCGCCTGCGCCAAAGCGTGTTCCCTCAAAAATTTTTCCGTTTGCAAGGCAAATATAAGCCTTTTCTTCATTCATATAAATCACCGTAACCGATAAGGCTTAATGCCTTTTTATCCTAAAAGTTTAACTAAAACTGCCTTTTGTGCGTGAAGTCTGTTTTCAGCCTCGTCAAAAATTTCGTTTGCGTGCTCCTCAAATACCTTTGCGGTAATTTCCTCTTCCCTGTGAGCGGGAAGGCAGTGAAGCACCATAGCGTCCTTCTTCGCAGCAGCCATAACAGAATCGTTAATTTGAAAGCCGTTAAAAATCTTTTCTCTCTCTGCCTTTTCTTCCTCCTGACCCATAGAGGCCCAAACATCCGTATATAAAATATCTGCGTCCTTTGCGCAATCAAGTATGTTGTCAGAGCAGGTGAATTTTCCGTTTTCGCTTGCCCATTTCATTATTTCTGCGTCAGGCGTGTAGCCGTCAGGGCAGGCAATTGAACATTCCATACCCATTGTTATTGCACCCACTATAAGACTGTTTGCCATATTGTTTCCGTCGCCGATAAAACAGAATTTAAGTCCGTCAAAGGTCTTTTTATATTCTCTTATTGTCATTAAATCTGCAAGCACCTGGCAGGGATGGCAGTAATCCGTTAAGCCGTTAATAATCGGAATAGAGCCGTATTTTGCAAGGTCCTCAACCTCTTTTTGCTCAAATGTTCTAATCATAATTCCGTCAAGATAACGGGATAAAACTCGTGCCGTGTCCTCAACAGGCTCGCCTCTGCCTATCTGCAAATCCCTGTTTGAAAGAAAAAGCGCCTGTCCGCCGAGCTGATACATTCCCGTTTCAAATGAAACCCTTGTTCTTGTTGAGCTTTTTTGGAAAATCATACCAAGCGTTTTTCCTTTAAGATGATGATGCTCAATGCCGTGGTGCGTTTCATATTTGAGCTGATCGGCAAGATTTAAAATATCAAGTATATCTTCCTTTGATAAGTCTGCTAATTTAAGTAAATGCTTCATTTTTCAATAACCTCTTTCAAAATCTTTAATCCCTCGTCAAGCTCTCCGTAGCTGATATTCAGTGCAGGTAAGAGCCTAACCTTGCTTTTTGCTGTTAAAACAAGAAGTCCTTTTTCAAGGCATTCGTTTGCAATTTCCTTTGAGTCCTTATCTGTCTCTATTCCGAGCATAAGTCCCATTCCCGAAATTCCCTTAACTCCCTTAACCGATTTAAGAAAATTAATTATGTATTCGCTTTTTTTCTCAACCTCTTTAAGAAAATCACTGTCAATGCGCTTAACAATGCTTATTGCTCCTGCGGCTGAAATCGGGTTTCCGCCAAATGTTGAGCCGTGCGAGCCGGGCGTTACCGTGTCTTTTAGCTTATCTCCGAAAAGAGTTGCTCCCATCGGCAAGCCACCCGCAAGTCCCTTTGCGGTTGAAGCAATGTCAGGCATAATTCCGTAATTCATATAAGCAAAATATTTACCCGTTCTGCCGTTGCCGGTTTGTACCTCGTCAACAATTACAAGTATGTCCTTTTCCTTTGCAATGCAGTCTATCGCCTCAATAAATTCCTTATCAAGATTTAAAACTCCTCCCTCGCCTTGAACACATTCAAACATAACAGCGCAAACATCGTCTGTTATCATTTCTTTAAGTGCCTTTATGTCGTTTGCAGGGCAGTATTTAAAGCCGCTTGTAAAGGGGCCGAAAATCGTGTGAAAGCTCTCCTGTCCCGTGGCGGAAAGCGTTGTAACCGTTCTGCCGTGAAATGAATTAATTAAAGTTATAATTGTGCTTCTGCCGTCGCCGTATTTGTCAAAGCTGTATTTTCTGGCAAATTTAATTGCACATTCATTCGCCTCCGCTCCGCTGTTTGAAAAGAAAACCTTTTTCATTCCCGTCTTTTCGCAAAGGAGCCTTGCAAGCTCTGCGCAAGGCTCGTTGTAATAAAGATTAGAGGTGTGCTGAATTTTGCCAAGCTGATTTTCAACCGCCTCTTTCCATATATCGTCGGAGTAGCCGAAGGCGTTAACGCCTATGCCTGAGCCGAAATCAATATATTTCTTTTCGTTTTCGTCAAAAACGGTTGAGCCCTTGCCGTGAATAAGCGCGGCGTCAAATCTGCCGTAGGCGTGCGCAGTAAATTTTTTGTCTGTTTCTTTAATATCCATCTGTTCACCTGCTTCTGAACATAGTTCCCAAGCCCTCGTCGGTTAAAAGCTCCATAAGAATAGAGTGGGGAACGCGTCCGTCAATTATAAATGCCTTTTTAACGCCTTGGCGTATTGCCTGTGTCATTGAATCAATCTTCGGTATCATACCTCCGCTGATAACTCCGTCTGCTATAAGCGCAGGAACATCGGAAATATAAATTCTGTGAATTAATGAGCCTTCATCGTTCCTGTCTCTTAAAAGGCCGACAACATCTGTCATTGAAATAAGAGCCTCTGCCTTTAAATGACCTGCAATAGCCGCCGCAACCGTGTCTGCATTAATGTTGTAGCAGTTGCCGTTCTCGTCATAGCCTATCGTTGAAATAACGGGAATAAAGCTATTTGCAAGCACCTCTTCAATAACCTCTGTGTTCAGCCCTGTAATGTCGCCCACAAAGCCGTGCTTATCGTCAAGCGGCTTGCACTTTATCATATTTCCGTCCATTCCCGAAAGACCTATCGCGTGCCCTCCGAGGTTTCCTATCTGGCAAACAAGGTCTTTGTTAACCTTTCCTGCAAGCACCATTTGAACAACATTTGCCGTCTCCTTCGTTGTAACGCGAAGCCCGTCAACGAATTCGCTTTTAATATCCATAGCGTCAAGCGTTTTGTTAATTTCGGGACCGCCTCCGTGCACAAGAACGATTTTAATGCCGATTGTTGAAAGCAGAACAAGGTCGTTCATAACCATTTCCTTTAACTGCTCGTTAACCATAGCGTTTCCGCCGTATTTAACAACTATCGTTTTCTTTCTGTAAAGCTGAATGTTCGGAAGCGCCCTTGCAAGTATTTCCGCCTTTTTAGCATTTGAAATATCCATATTCATATCCTGCCTTTCGTTTTATCAGGTGCGGTAGTCGCCGTTGATTTTTACATAATCATAAGTTAAATCACAGCCCCACGCACAAGCGCTTTCGCTTCCTGCGTTCAGATTAATATCAATTCCTATTTCATCGCTTTTAAGAATTTCAGCCGCCTTTTCCTCGGAAAAGTCAACTCCTGCACCGCTTCTGCAAACGGCAATTTTTCCGAATTTGCTTTTAATGTCAACATCAACCCTGCTGATGTCAAATTCAGCGTCTGCATATCCAACTGCACAAAGAATTCTGCCCCAGTTTGCGTCCTCGCCGAAAACCGCACACTTGAAAAGAGTAGAGCCGATAACCGATTTTGCAACCGTTATTGCCGTATCAATATCGGGTGCGCCGAAGCATTTACATTCAATAAGCTTTGATGCGCCCTCGCCGTCCTTTGCAAGCATTTTCGTAAGGTTCATCATAACCTCGTAAAGTGCAGATTTGAATGCTTCAAAGCCTTCGCATTCATCTGTTATTTCCTTGTTGCCTGCTAAACCGTTTGCCATCAGGCTGACCATATCGTTTGTTGATGTGTCGCCGTCGATTGAAAGGCAGTTGTATGTAACCTTAACAATTTCATTAAGAGCCCTTTGAAGCATTTCAGATGAAACTGCACAGTCCGTTGTTATAAAATTCAAGGTAGTAGCCATATTAGGATGAATCATACCCGAGCCCTTAGCCATACCGCCTAAATGACAGGTAATGCCGTCAATTTCAAATTCAACTGCGTATTCCTTTTTTACCGTATCGGTAGTCATAATAGCCTTTGCGGCTTCCTCGTTTCCGTTATATGAAATGCCGCTGACAAGGCTTTCCATTCCGCATTCAATAGGCTCTATCGGTAAAACCTGACCGATAACCCCGGTTGAAGCAACTATAACCTCATCGCTGCTTATTCCGAGCGCTTGTGCCGTTAGGTCGCACATTTTCTGCGCCTTTTCCTCGCCGTCTGCGTTGCAGGTGTTTGCGTTTTTTGAATTAACAATAACAGCTCTTGCCTTGCCGTTTGTTTTTTTTAGGTTTTTCTTCGTAATAATTATAGGCGCACCCTTAACCTTGTTTGTGGTGTAAACCGCCGCTGCATTGCATATTCCGTCTGAAACAATTATTCCCAAATCGTTTTTGTGCGTTGCACCGCCGTCAGCTGATTTTTTTATGCCGCAGTAAATTCCGTTTGCCTTAAAGCCCTTCGGCGCACAAACGCCTTTATCTATAATCTTCATATTTCCTATCCTTTCTTATTCTCCCAAAACGAGCGAGCACTCACTCGGCAGTCCGAATGCAATGTTCATACATTCTATTGCCGCACCCGATGCGCCCTTTCCCAAATTATCAAATCTTGAGGTTATAACAAATCTGTCGCTGTTGCCGTTAACCTCAATTTCCATATCGTCTCTGCCTTCAAAATTGTTTGCGCCAATCATATTTTCTGTGTAGCCCTCAGGGCGCATCTTAACAAATTTGTTTTCCGAATAATGCTCTGCAAGTATTTCTCTCACATCATTAATTGTGAAATTCTTTTCAAGCATCTCGGAAAAAAGCGGAATGCTGACAACCATACCGCATTTGTAGTCGCATATCATAGGCGAAAAAACAGGCTCCTTATTAAGAGCACTTATCGCTTTCATTTCTTTAAGGTGCTTGTGGTTTTGAGTCAGCGCATAAAGCCTCGGAGAATCAAGCTCCGTGTCTCTCTCTGCGTCCTCATATTGAGCGATGGCCTTGTTTCCTGCACCGCTGTAGCCTGAAACCGCAAAGCAGTTTAGGGGAGTCGATGGGCTTAAAACACCGTGCATAACAAGCGGTGCGGCTATTGAATTAAACCCGCTTGCATAGCAGCCGGGGTTTGCTATAAGCTGATTGCTCTCGATTTTTTTATAAAGCGCTTCGGAAAGCTCGGGAAATCCGTAAGCCCATTCGGCAAGCGTTCTGTGAGCCGTTGAAGCGTCAATAATCTTCGTTTTTTTGTTGTCCTTATCAAGTAATGCAACTGCCTCTCTTGCTGCGTCGTCAGGAAGGCAAAGAAATGTAACGTCGCTTTCGTTGATGAATTTTTTTATTTCAGCCGTGTCCTTTCTCTTGCTGTCCTCAATTTGAAGAAGCTCAATATCGTCTCTTTCGGCAAGCCTTTCGTGAATTCTCAGTCCCGTTGTTCCTGCATGGCCGTCTATGAATACTTTTATCATTTTATACATTTCTCCATAATGTTAAATTATAATTCTTTTCTATTATATACTTGCATTTATAAATGTCAATAGAAAATAGGAAAAAGTTATAAAAATACATAAAACTGTATAAATATACATTATAGTCCAAACGCACCATATTATCCGAAAAATTCTTTTCCGTCTGTTTTTATGTACTCATTGCTTCAAAGCGTTGACAAATTGCTTTTTCTTCTCTAATCTTTGAAAATGCCTCAGAAAAAGTATAAGGAGTTGATATTATTTCGGAAAATATTTTGGTTGCCGTTATATCACTTATCGGCACCTGTGCCGGCTCATTCGCAGGTATTGTTGCTTCGTCAAAGCTAACAAGCTATCGCTTGAAAAAGCTTGAAGAAAAGGTTGATAAGCATAATAGCTTTGCAGAACGAATACCTGTTATTAATGAGCAAATTAAGGTCATCAATCATAGAATAGAAGATATAGAGAGATCTTTTTAATATTTAAAGGAGGATTTTTTATGAAGGAAACAATTAAAGAAAGATTAAAAAGCCCTGTTGTTTGGGCTGCGGTTATCGCTCAGATATGCGCCATTGTTTCAATTTTTGCTCCCTCGCAGAGCGAAACGGTAAAGTCAATAGCTGTTTGTATTATTGAAATTTTAACGCTTTTTGGGATTTTGAATAATCCCTGTGATAAAAGCAGCTTTTAGGCGGTGAAATATGTATTTAAATGAATTTTTCAGCCTTTATAACGGTAAAAAGCTCGATGTTGATAATGCGGGAAGCGCAACAAATAAGTATCAGTGCGTTGATGTTGTAAAGGCATATTGCAATAAGGTTTTCGGTGTTCCCGTTTCTAAAATGAGTGGCTACGGAGACGCTTGGGAGTATTATGACAGATTTTCCGAAAAAACCGCAATAACACCGTATTTTAATAAAATTGCTTATTCCTCGGGGATGAAAATTCAGGCAGGAGATATTGTTTGCTGGGATAAAAGCATTAACAAATCGGGCGCAGGTCATGTTGCGGTTGCAACGGGAAGAAATTCCGCCTCCGGCTTTGAAAGCTTTGATCAAAACTATCCGTCGGGATCTCCTTGCGGTTATGTTAATCATACCTATTATAAGGTTAAAGGTGTTCTTCGGCCAAAAGATTATTCAAGGGTTGTTAAGCCGGGTAATTCGCAAAGCTATCCTCAGCCTGCTCCGTGGAAAAACGGCAAAACAAAGGAAAAGGTTTATAAGGAAAACAGTCTTAAAAATGAAATAGGCTTTCTCTCGGCAGGGGAAGCAGCTGATTGTTACAGTAAGGCGGGAAACAGCTATCTTGTTGTTTATAAAATAGACGGAACCTCCGATTATAAGGCAGGCTTTGTTAAGTATTCGGGCGGTGTTTCCTATGCTCCTCCCGAAAGTAAAGCCTATCAAAACGGCTCAACACAGGAAACTGTTTATGCAGACACGGCAAAGCGAACAAGGGTTGGAACGCTTGATAAATATGAGAAATGCTATTGCCTCGGAAAAATCAACGGTATGTATCTCGTGCTTTATTATGTAACGGGCTCAAATGTTCAAAAATGCGGCTTCGTTGAGTATTCGGGCGGCATAAGGGATTGATAAGAGAATAAAAAAGTAATCTAAACAAAAAAACGGATAAGGCGTAAACCTAAAAAGGTAAAGGGGCGGCTTTGCCTTTTTAACGCTTTATCCGTCAATTTTATATTTTTTCTTAAATGATTCTTGACAATTAGCCGAAAATTTCATATAATACCACTTGCAGCAACACGGCCCGGTAGTTCAGCTGGTTAGAACGCCTGCCTGTCACGCAGGAGGTCGACGGTTCGAGTCCGTTCCGGGTCGCCAGTAATATGCTGATATGGCTCAGGCGGTAGAGCGCATCCTTGGTAAGGATGAGGTCGGCGGTTCAAGTCCGCCTATCAGCTCCAACAAAAAGAGATACCTATTCGGGTATCTCTTTTTGTTATATTGTTATGTAAGCGGACTTGAAACGACCTCCAAATTTATATTTTTTAAGACTATAAAAAAAAGCTTCGGAGGTCGTCTCCGAAGCTTTTTTGTGCAATATGATTTATATCAAACAACGCCCTGTGCCATCATTGCGTCTGCAACCTTGAGGAAGCCGGCAATGTTTGCTCCGGCAACAAGGTTGCCCTCAACGCCGTATTCCTTCGCAGCCTCGCAGCTGTTTTTATAAATGTTTTCCATAATTGATTTAAGCTCTCTGTCAACATCCTCAAAGGTCCAAGCCTGTCTGCCGCTGTTTTGGCTCATTTCAAGAGCAGAGGTTGCAACGCCGCCTGCGTTAGTAGCCTTTGCCGGTCCGAAAAGAACTCCTTTTGATTGGAATTCGATAATTGCATCGGGGGTTGACGGCATATTTGCTCCCTCGCAAACTGCCTTTACGCCGTTTGCAATAAGTGCCTTTGCCGATTCAAGATCAAGCTCATTCTGTGTTGCGCAGGGAAGTGCAATGTCGCATTTAACAGTCCAAACACCTTTGCAGCCCTCGTGGTATTCAGCCTCGGGATGAACAGTAACATATTCCTTAATTCTCTTTCTTTCAACCTCTTTAAGTTTCTTGATAAGAGGTAAGTCTATGCCGTTTTTGTCAACAATATATCCGTTTGAATCGCTCATCGTGATAACCCTTGCGCCAAGCTGGGTTGCTTTCTGGCAAGCGTAAATAGCAACATTTCCCGAGCCGGAAATAGCAACGGTTTTTCCGTTAAACGATGAGCCGTGGTCTTGAAGCATTGCCTCTGTGTAGTAGCAAAGGCCGTAGCCTGTTGCCTCTGTTCTAACGAGAGAGCCGCCGTAGTTGAGTCCTTTACCTGTAAGAACGCCAACATATTCTGTGCGCAGTCTCTTGTACTGTCCGAAAAGGAAGCCGATTTCTCTGCTGCCAACGCCGATATCTCCGGCGGGAACATCTGTGTCAGCACCGATATGCTTTGAAAGCTCTGTCATAAAGCTCTGGCAGAAGCGCATAACCTCAATGTCGCTCTTGCCCTTGGGATCAAAGTCAGAGCCGCCCTTCGCACCGCCGATAGGAAGTCCGGTAAGGCTGTTTTTGAAAATCTGCTCAAAGCCGAGGAATTTAATTATTCCTTCGTAAACAGACGGATGAAAGCGTAAGCCGCCCTTGTAGGGTCCGATAGCGCTGTTAAACTGAATTCTGTATCCTCTGTTTACTCTGACAACGCCGTTGTCGTCAATCCACGGAACTCTGAATTTGATAATTCTTTCAGGCTCAACAATGCTTTCAAAAACACCTCTTTTAATATATTCCGGGTGTCTGTCTGCAACGGGGTCAAGTGATTCAAGAACCTCTTCAACCGCCTGATGAAATTCGGGCTCGTTCGGGTTTCTGTCTATTACCCTCTTCATAAGCCCTTGAAGATATTCGTTTTTAATACTCATAAGTAAGCCCTCCTATAATAGATTTTTAAAAATCTATTCAATATTTTATCACTACTGCAGTTTGTTGACAATTAACAACTTTTTAAAAATTAATATTCGTTTTTTTAAAATTTATATACAAAATAGATAAAAAATCGCAGAATATTTGTGAGCAGCAGTTCACATTTTGGATAATGTTTGTTCATTTTTGTTGAAAAGAAAAAGCCGTTATAATATAATTAAAATCAGAATTTAGCTTTTTCGGCGGTGTATTATGAACAACTTACGAGATTTACATATTCATATTGAAGGAGGGGAGTACTCTCTTGAATGGATAGATAGGTTTGTCAGTCAGGCGGTTAAAATGAATTTGAGCGAGATTAATCTGCTTGAGCACAGCGTCAGAATTAAAGAATTTCACAAAACCTTTGCAGATGCCGAAGGGTATAATTCTTATCAGCGTCAATGGATGGCTGAAAAAAGGAAATCCGCCAAAAGCCTTGATGAATATATCGGGCTGATTGAAAAGGTAAAAAGCAGGGAATACCCGGTAAAAGTAAGCTTTGGGCTTGAAATCTGTTGGTTTGAGCAGTACAAAGAGGATATAGCTCAGTTGGCAAAATCATATCCCTTTGATTATATTTTAGGCTCTGTCCATTGGATAGATAATTGGACCTTTAATCAGCGTAAATATCAGTGGAAGGGCAGAAATATTAATCAAATATATAAAAGATATTTTGAGTTGCAGGAAAGCCTTGTTGAAAGCGGAATTTTTTATGCTTGCGCTCATCCCGATTTGATTATGTGCCATTCGCTTTATCCCGATTTTGATTTAGCAGAGGCGTATCGAAGCCTTTGCAGAAAAGCAAAGGAAAATTCTGTTGCGCTTGAGCTTAATTCGGCAAGGGGAAAAAGCCTTGGAATTAACGAGAAATTTTTTAATATTGCCGTCAGTGAGGGGGTTGCCTTTACGGTAGGATCAGACGCCCATTCTCCGCAGGATACGGGAAAAGGAATTAAAGAAATATATAAAAGAATTAACTCTCAAAAAGCGGAATAAACGGCGGAGCAAGGGTAAACAAAATAAATAGGCAGAAAAGAACAATTAAAAACAGAGCAGAGCAAATCTCTGCATAAAGTGAATGAAGCCGTCTGTTTTTTAAAATAATATAACCTATAAGGAAGGAAACACCAACACCGATAATAAATGAAGCAATGTCAACAACAATGCTCTCCTTTCCGCTTGCGCCCGTGAAGGTGTAGTATATAAAAACGGTTGCAAGCATGCCGCTCAATATTCCTGCGGCTCTTGAAAAGAAAAAGCATTTTTTGCTTTTAAAAACAAAAAATTCTATAATGCTCCAAATAATAAACGGCATATAGAGCAGCTTAAGGTGCTCCCAAACGCTTTCGTTAACAGGGCAAAGCAGTCCCACAAAAAAGGAATTGTTGCTCCATTCAAAGAAAAAATGCGAAGCTGTTCCCAGCAGGCAAACAAAAACAAAGCCCAGAAGCTCATATCTGAAAAGCTTTTTATCCATAATTTTCAACGCCCTTCTATAAGTTTTGTTACAATTATATTATGAAAATAAAATCAAAATAATATAACATTTCTTATTGACTTTTAAGAATAATTTTGTTATATTATTAAAGCACCAAACGGTAGATAACCAAACGGTGCTAAACTTGACAGCGTGTGTTAAGTAATCAGTTTTGCAGAAGTACTCAAGCTGGTGACGAGGCGCCCCTGCTAAGGGCGTAGGGTGGGAAACCGCCGCGAGAGTTCGAATCTCTCCTTCTGCGCCAATAAAAAAAGCAAACCCTTGCGGTTTGCTTTTTTTATTAATAAAAGAGATTCGAACAGGGCAATTGCGAAGCAATAGCAACAGTCCGGTGGACTGTTGAGATGCCCGCGTGCGTGTCGAGCGAGATTTATCTCGCAAAGAGCGAATCTCTCCTTCTGCGCCAATAAAAAGAGCAAACCCTTGCGGTTTGCTTTTTTTATTAATAAAAGAGATTCGAACAGGGCAA
>UQSH01000043.1 GCA_900543795.1 uncultured Oscillospiraceae bacterium
CCGAGTAAAAAACGGAATTGCGCCCGTCTGCTTCGGCGTTGAGAAACGAGGCGAATTTCGTTTTCCTGCAAGCAGAGTTGTGTAACGACACCACCCCCGAGTAAAAAACGGAATTGCGCCCGTCTGCTTCGGCGTTGAGAAACGAGGCGAAATTTCGTTTTCTTGCGAGCAGGAGCTGTGTAACGACACTTCCCCCGAGTAAAAAACGGAATTGCGCCCGTTTATCCGAGCCGAAAAAAGTTATTGCTTGTTTTCTTCGCCATATTCCTTTGCATATTCAACATTTTCCTCGCATGGAATAGGTATTCCCATTGCGGTGCGCTCGTCTGCCTGAATAATAGGATTGCTGACAAAGGAGGAATATTTATTAGTTAAGCTTTTATTTAAGCGATATTTCTTTTTGTAGCTTCCGTTCGGCGAGCTAACCGCCTTATTCTTTTTGAGCATCTGTTACACCGAATTCCTTTACAACCTGCTTTAAGTCGGCAAGGCTGTTTATTTTTGCTCCGCTTTGAATTATATTAGAACGAACGCTTTGCGGGAGCGAATGAAAATATTCGTTCATTTCCTGAGTTAAATTAAATATATCGGGCATATATTTTTCTCCTTTCTGATTTTATAATATTATTATTCCTAATAAAAAAAGCTTTATATATCAGGCAAATTATAAAAATTTATCAAATTTTGGGTAAAATTATAATAAAACGATTTATAAGATTTTTACACTTTTTAATTTTTGTAATAATAATTGTCAAGTTATTCAAGGCAATTTTGTTTATTGTGTTCATATATTACAAAATTGTTACAAAATGCTTGTTAATTTTTAACATAGATTAAAAAGTTACAAATATGTTACAATTTTAACCGTTGTGGGTCAACGACCGGCAGGCACTTAAAAAATCAAACGACAATCCATACTTAGTATTTGTAAATAAATAAAGCAAATACTGCCGAGGAGGAAAATATGAAATTATTAAAATCTGCACTGCTTACCGTATTAACACTTTTAATCTTAATATCAGCATTTCCAACCGTTGCTATGGCGCAGGAGGACGGCTTTGAGGCAAGGCTGACTGCACCAAGCAGAAGCTCTTCCTATTATAATAGAACGCTTAATGTTTTTTCGCAGACGGGCTACGGAATGCCAAACTGCACCGCATACGCTTTCGGAAGAATTTATGAAATCACGGGCGAAAAGCCTTTAATCACAAGAGGAAACGCCGGTTCGTGGTGGAAAATCAACAAATCAAACGGCTATTATAGCTACGGACAGGAGCCTCAAGAGGGTGCTATTGCCTGTTGGAGCAACCATGTTGCCGTTGTTGAAAAGATTGACGGAAGCACCGTTACCTGCTCACAATCGCATTGGAGAGGAACCTATTTTGACACCTGCACCTTTACAAGCGGAGCATCACATTTTGGGCAAAAATTCTATGGTTATATTTACGCCTGTGAGGATTATTTGAATGCTTTGGAGGAAGAAGCAGAGGAAGTGCAGGGTGCATACAAAAAGGAAAAGCCCCAATACAAGGAGGTTACAGCAAATCAAGCAACCTTTGGAAAAATTGATTTAACCTCGCAGGAGGATGAAGAAATTTTAATAAACAGCGTTGTGCTTAAAAACGCAATAGCGTAATGTATAATGTAATTAATAATATTAAAAATAATGCAATTTTAAAGCAGTGCTTCGGCGCTGCTTTTTTTATTTGCACTCTCCGGGGCAAAGTGATAATCATTTCCTTTGTTCACAATTTATTTTCAAAAAAAGTGTTGACAAAAGAAAACTTTGGATATAATATATGTAATAGAGTTAGCACTCGAACAGTTAGAGTGCTAACGGTTAAAAGGATGGTGAAGGGAATGATAGGCGAGCGCCAGGCAGCAATACTCAGCTTGATTATTGACAGTTATATTAAAACCGGCGAGCCAATAGGCTCGAAAACGCTTGCAAATCTTCTTCCCTATAAAATTTCAAGCGCCACAATAAGAAACGAAATGGCTTATCTTTCGGAGCTTGGTCTTCTTGAACAGATGCACACAAGCGGCGGAAGAATTCCCAGCAAGGCGTCTTACAGATATTATGTTAACAACCTTATGATTGAAGAGCCGCTTGATGCACTTGAAAGGGAAAAAATCAGCGAATTTCTTTCGGTTAATGCAAGCGACCCGCAAAGGCTTTTAAAGGACGCCGTTTCGCTTTTAGCAGAGGAAACAAACTGCACCGCATTTTACTGCACGGTTAAGGATGAGCTTGACTGTATTCAGGGAGTTGAAATTATCCCCGCAGGAAGCTCAAAGGCAATGATTGTTATGCTGACCGTGGGCGGAAAAATCAGATCGTCTGTTTGCAGGCTTAACTGCCCTGCCGACGATGAATTTAAAGCCTTGTTTTACAGGATAATGGCGGATTATTTTATCGGCACACCGCTGAGCGATGTTAATCTTGTTCTTATACAAAGCACCGCTCCCGCCCTTAAAGACAGGATATTTGATATGCTCCCCGTTTTAACAAGTCTTTGCTCATTATGCAAGGAGGCTTACGAGCCTGCACTTTTCATTGAGGGAGAAACAAATCTTCTTTCCCACGAAGAGCTTTCCGGCGAGGTTTACAAGCTTTTATCCTTCCTTGCAGACAAGGAGCAATTTAAGAGGCATCTTGCTCAATATGCAAAATACGGAAAGGAATTTGAGCTGCTGATAGGCAATGAAAATTATCATCCGCTTCTTAAAAACACTTCAACCGTTTTGGCTAAATATAATTATAACAACAGCCAATCGGCGGTTTTAGGCATTATAGGCTCAACAAGAATTGATTATTCTTCAATTCTTCCGAGAGTTGAATATATAATGAAAACAGTTAAAAAATTTCTCCAAGAAGGAGGCGCACAATTTGAGTAAAAAAGAGAAAAACGAAAAAGTAGAAAAGGAAGAAACAAAAAATCCAAAGCAGGAAAACGGCGAAAAGCCGGATAATTCCGAAAAAAAAGCCAACAAGGCCGAAAAGGAAAATCCGCTTCAAAAGGAGCTTGACGAGGTTAACGACCGACTTTTACGACTCACTGCCGAATATTCAAACTTTAAAAGGCGCAGTGAAAAGGAAAAGCAGGACGCTTATGCCTTTGCAAAGGCAGACACCGTTAAGGAGCTTTTACCGATGATTGATAATTTTGAAAGAGCACTTGCAAACGAAAGCGAGGATTATGAGGCTCTCAAAAAGGGAGTTCAAATGATTTTCGATAGCTTGATGGCAAGCCTTTCAAAGCTTGATGTTGAGGTTTACGGCGAAGCGGGAGATATTTTCGACCCTAATCTTCACAATGCCGTTATGCACATTGAAGACGAAGACTTCAAGGACGGCGAAATAGTTGATGTGTTCCAAAAGGGATACAAGGTTGGCGACAGGATTATCAGACCTGCAATGGTTAAATCAGCAAACTGATTAATATATTTTTAGGAGGATTATTATTATGGGAAAAATTATTGGTATTGATTTAGGAACAACAAACAGCTGCGTAAGCGTTATTGAGGGCGGCGAAGCCGTTGTTATTGCAAACGCAGAGGGCGCAAGAACAACTCCGTCTGTTGTTGCATTCAGCAAGGACGGCGAAAGAATGGTTGGCAATGTTGCAAAGCGCCAGGCTATCACAAACCCGGACAGAACAATCAGCTCTATTAAGAGACATATGGGCTCTGACTACAAGGTTGACATTGACGGCAAGGCATACACTCCTCAGGAAATTTCCGCAATCATTCTTCAAAAGCTTAAAGCAGACGCAGAAAGCTATCTCGGAGAAAAGGTTACCGAGGCGGTTATTACCGTTCCTGCCTACTTTACAGACGCACAGCGCCAGGCAACAAAGGACGCAGGCAAGATTGCAGGACTTGATGTTAAAAGAATTATCAACGAGCCTACTGCCGCAGCTCTTGCATTCGGCATAGACAAGGAGGACGACCAAAAGGTTATGGTTTATGACCTTGGCGGCGGTACCTTTGATGTTTCCATTATCGAGATGGGCGACGGTGTTCAGGAGGTTCTTGCAACTGCAGGTAACAACAGACTCGGCGGCGATGATTTTGACAAAAAGGTTATGGACTGGATTGTTTCCGAATTCAAGAAAACAAACGGCATTGACCTTTCAAGCGATAAGATGGCTATGCAGAGAGTTAAGGAAGCGGCTGAAAAGGCAAAAATTGATCTTTCAGGTATGACAACCGCACAAATTTCTCTTCCGTTCATTACTCAGGACGCAACAGGCCCGAAGCACCTTGAGCTCACTCTTACAAGAGCGCAGTTTAATCAAATGACCGCAGACCTTGTTGAAGCAACAATGGGCCCCGTTCGTCAGGCTATGAAGGACAGCGGACTTTCAATGAGTGAAATTGACAAGGTTCTTCTTGTCGGCGGCTCAACCCGTATTCCTGCCGTTCAGGAAGCAATTGAAAAATTCAGCGGCAAGAAGCCGTTTAAGGGCATCAACCCCGATGAGTGTGTTGCTATGGGTGCAGCTCTTCAAGGCGGTGTTCTTGGCGGAGATGTTAAGGGGCTTCTTCTTCTTGATGTTACTCCCCTTTCCCTCGGTATTGAAACAATGGGCGGAGTAAACACCGTTATTATCGAAAGAAACACAACTATTCCCACAAAGAAATCACAGATTTTCTCTACTGCGGCAGACAACCAAACATCTGTTGAGGTTCATGTTCTTCAAGGTGAAAGACAGTTTGCAAAGGACAACAAAACACTTGGTATGTTCCATCTTGACGGTATTCTTCCGGCAAGAAGAGGCGTTCCGCAAATTGAGGTTACCTTTGATATTGACGCAAACGGCATTGTTCATGTTTCCGCAAAGGATCTTGGAACAGGCAAGGAGCAGCACATAAGCATCACAGCCTCCTCAAATATGAGCAAGGAGGATATTGAAAAGGCTGTTAAGGAAGCAGAGCAGTTTGCAGAAGAGGATAAGAAGAAGAGAGAGGCAGTTGACCTTAAAAACAACGCAGAGCAGCTTGCTTATCAAACAGAGCAGCTTCTTTCCGAAAACGGCGATAAGTTTACCGCAGACGATAAATCAGCTCTTGAAACAAAGGTTGCCGCTCTTAAAGAGGCATTAAACGGCGACAACACAGACGCTATTAAATCAGCACAGGATGACCTTCAAAACAAATTCTATGAGGTTTCACAGAAGCTTTATCAGGCCGCACAGGCGGCTCAGGGCGCAGACGCACAGGGTGCTCCCGGCGCAGACCCGAACGCACAGGCAGGCGGCGACGGCTACACAGACGCTGATTTCACAGAGGTTGACGACAACTGATAAAAAAACAGGTATTAGTTGTTTTCCATTTTTCTCCCCTAACAGATAAAAGGGTGGCGGGGTTGTATGCCGCCACCCTTTTATCTAATTATTATAAACATACGGAGGCACAATATGGCCGAAGAAAAGCGAGATTATTACGAGGTGCTCGGAGTTCAAAAGGGTGCTTCGGACGACGAGATAAAAAAAGCATACAGAAAAACGGCAAAAAAATATCATCCCGACCTTCATCCCGACGATAAGGAAGCAGAGGAAAAATTCAAGGAATGTAACGAAGCCTACGAGGTTTTATCCGACCCGCAAAAAAAAGCAAGATATGACCAATTCGGCTTTGCAGGAGTTGACCCGAATTACGGCGCAGGCCAAGGCGGCGCAGGCGGCTACGGCTTTGACGGCGACATTGATTTGGGCGATATTTTCTCTTCATTTTTCGGCGGCTTTGGCGGCTTCGGAGGAAAAAATCCGAATGCTCCTCAGCGTGGACGCGATATTCAGATTACGGTTTCGCTGACCTTTGAGGAAGCGGCAAAGGGCTGCAAGAAGGAGATTGAGGTTCCTAAGATTGAGGATTGCAGTGAATGCGGAGGAACAGGTGCGGCAAAGGGCACCTCGCCTAAAACCTGCCCCGATTGCGGCGGACGGGGTGTTGTTAATGTTCAAAGCAGAACTGCTTTCGGAGTTATGAGTACTCAACGCACCTGCTCAACCTGCGGCGGACGGGGAAGGATTATTGAAAATCCGTGCCACAAATGTGCAGGCAAGGGCAAGGTTAGACGCAAAAATAAAATTACCGTTGATATTCCTGCCGGCATTGATGAGGACAGAATTATCAATATGAGAGGCTACGGCGACAGCGGCTTCAACGGCGGACCTGCCGGAGATTTAAAGGTTGCCGTTGATATTAAGCCACATCCTCACTTTAAGAGAGACGGCTATAATGTTTGGTATGAAAAGCATGTTTCATTTGTTGAGGCAACCTTGGGAGCAGAGCTTCAGGTGCCCACGCTTGACGGCAATGTTAAATATACAATGCCTGCCGGAACACAGCCAAACGATGTTTTCAAGCTTAAAGGCAAGGGCATTCAAAAGCTTAATTCCGTTGGCAGAGGCGACCAGCTTGTGCGCATTATAGTTGACATTCCAAAATCACTTACGCACGAGCAAAAGCATCTTCTTATGCAATTTGACAAGGATTACATTCCGCCGAAAAATCCTTCAAAGGAAGGTTTTTTTGACAAATTCAAAAAGAAATAATATAATATAGCTAACACTTAAATCCGTATAATTATTTATACGGATTTATCTGCCTATTTTGTATTTTAGAGAGGAAGCAAAAATGTCTGAAAAGAAAATTACCGTTGCCGTTGCAGGCACCGGATATGTTGGACTTTCCAATTCAATTCTTCTTTCTCAGCACAATAAGGTTTATGCCGTTGATATTGTTGAGGAAAAGGTTAAGCTTATTAATGAAGGAATTTCTCCGATTGCAGATAAGGAAATTTCCGAATATCTTGCAGAAAAGGAGCTTGATTTAACTGCAACAACAGACGCAAAAACGGCATATAAAAATGCTGATTTTGTTGTTATTTCAACTCCAACGGATTATGACCCCAACAAAAACTATTTCAACACAAGCTCTGTTGAATCGGTTATAAATCTTGTTTCAGAGATTAATCCTAATGCGGTTATGGTTATAAAGTCCACCGTTCCCGTTGGATTTACCGAAGGTATGCTTGAAGCACACAAGGGTGCAAAAATTCTTTTCAGCCCCGAATTTCTGCGTGAGGGCAGAGCGCTTTACGATAATCTTTACCCAAGCAGAATAATCGTTGGCGCTCCCGAGAACAACGAGGAGCTTAAAGAGGCGGCAAACACCTTTGCACACCTGCTTCAAGAGGGTGCAATCAAGGAGGACATCCCAACCCTGCTTACAAAGCCGACAGAGGCGGAGGCGGTTAAGCTTTTTGCAAACACATACCTTGCGCTTCGTGTTAGCTACTTTAACGAGCTTGACACATACGCTGAAATGCACGGACTTGATTCAAAGCAGATTATTGAAGGAATCGGCCTTGACCCGAGAATAGGCACTCATTACAACAACCCATCCTTTGGCTACGGCGGATACTGCTTGCCGAAGGACACAAAGCAGCTTCTTGCGAATTACGAGGATATTCCCGAAAATCTTATTAAGGCTATTGTTGATTCAAACACAACAAGAAAGGATTTCATAGCCCAGCGTGTTCTTGAAAAGGCGCACCACAGTCAAGACCGACCGGCAACCATAGGAGTTTACAGACTGACCATGAAGGCAAACTCCGATAATTTCCGCCAAAGCTCCATTCAAGGTGTTATTAAGCGCATTAAGGGCGAGGGTGCCCAGGTTATCATATTTGAGCCTACACTTGAGGACGGCTCCTCATTTTATTCAAACGAGGTTGTAAACAGCCTTGAAGAATTCAAAAAACGCTCTGATGTTATTATTGCAAACAGAATGAGCGACGAGCTGTGCGATGTTGAAGGCAAGGTTTACACAAGAGATATTTATAAAAGAGATTAAATCATCTTTGACAAGTGTTTGATAAAGTGTTAAGATAAGCTTGTGATAAAACACAGGCTTATCTTTTTTAGGAAGTATTGCAAATGTCTCATCCCGTAAAGCATTTTATAACAATAACAAAGCACCGCCACTTAGTTATGAAGCATTGCTTCAAGGCGGGAATACCCTTTCAGGGCTTAACGCACGATTTATCAAAATATTCGCCAACGGAATTTATTCTTGGCGCAAAATATTATTTAGGCACAAGAAGCCCAAACGAAGCGGAGAGAAACGATAAGGGATATTCATCGGCTTGGCTTCATCACAAGGGCAGAAACAGGCACCATTATGAATATTGGATGGATTACAATGTTCAAACAAAGCGTATGGAACCCATTGAAATGCCGATGAAATATTTTAAGGAAATGTTTTGCGACAGAGTTGCCGCAAGCAAAATATATCAGGGCAAAAGCTACACAAACGCTCATCCGCTTGAATATTTTTCAAGGGCAAAGGACAGAATTATCATTCATCCGAAAACGGCGGCATTGCTTGAAAAATGCCTAACAATGCTCAAAGAAAAGGGCGAAAGGGAAACCTTTGAATATATAAGAAGGCTAGGGTAACGGTAATAATCCGAACCCGTCAAAAATGCAGTATTAAAGCGATATTTGTCGCTTTCGCTGTTGCCTTGCGTCAGCAAGGCTGCCATCTCAAGATGCCAAATCTCATCTTTACTCCAAGCTTTTTTGATGCTTTGCAGTTTAGCGTGTGCAGATTTGGTCTTAATCAAGGCAAAAACGCAGTTAATCCTTTTGGATTAACGAGTATTTTAACAAAGAGTAAGGGCAATATCTGCCACGCTAAACCGTGGTTCGGATTATTACCGTTACCCTAAAATAAAAAAACGCTTCGGAAACGATTTGCTTCCGAAGCATTTTTTATAATTTAAACTATTCTTTATTCTGTTTTTCCGCTTCTATTGTTTCCTTCTTTTTTCTGTGAATTATGAAGCGGTTGCAGGGATATGTCCAAAGAGTTGGAATTGCCATTCCGATAAGCTTTATAACAAGATCCCAAAAATTGCCCGTTAAACCGTGTGATTGAGCAAAGGTTGTCATTGCAGAGCCTATCCAGCCGTTTGCAAAAATTGTGAAAACAACCATAATAAAATACAAGGCTATGCTTAATGTTGGGTTTGCATCTGCCTTAAATGTAATTTTTCTGTTTAGAATAAACGCAATTCCGTAGCCAACGGTTGTTGAAATAAGATAGGTGTAAAGGTAGCCCTTTGAGGTTATGCCTATCATATTAAGAGCATCGTTTACAATCGGCTGCTGCGTTAAGGAAGCGAAAACAAAATTAAGAAGCAGCATATGAACAACAAGTTCAACCGCCGAGGAGCCGCCGCCCGCTATTGAAAACTTAATAAACTTCCATATTTCAGCGTGCTTTTCAGTCCATTTAACAAATGGGTTTTTCTTTTCTTCGTTCATACCGTTTTCTCCTTAAAGCAATTTTGCAAGAATAAATATTATTGCAGCAATAACGGTTATAATGCCAACCGCCTTGATTATCATCGGTATTGCGGCATCTACCGTTTCTGGTGCCTTGCTTGACAAATAATCAAAAACAGGCCTTTTAACTCTTGTGCCAACAAGCTCTTCAAATGTTCTTGTGTAGGTTTCATAGGTGTTTGGCTTTTCCTCATCAAGAAGAATTATACGCACGCCGCGCTTTGTTCTGTTTCCGTAAACATTAAATCCGCTTGACTGTGTGAAGCCCAAATCAACATTTTTATATCTTCCCACAAAGCTGTTTTTATGGTCGTGCCCAACGAAAACAGCCAACACATCGCCCTTTTCGGATATTGCGTCAAACTCGCCCGTGTTCTTATTGGGGATTGACGGAGGTTCAAGAATAACATCGTTTTTCCCGCAGGTGTCGCCGAGCACATAGTATTCGTTTTTATGCGTTCTAAATGCTCTTATTGCGCCCTTTGTGCCCCTTTTAACCTGCTTTAAAACATTATAATATTCACACATAGGGATATGCTGAAAAACGATAGACGGAACATAACCGCCGTTTTTATCTTTAAGCTCCTCCCTTGTTTTTTTATACCAATCAATAATTCTTATGTCAAACGGCTCATAGCCTCCGCCCTTTGCGTCTGTTCCGCTATCGAAAAGATAAAGGCAAAAGGCGTCTTTATCAGATCCGTTTGAGGCCTTTATCGGAATAACGCAGTTGCCGCCGTCTATTCCCTCTGCCGGCTCGCCAACGCAGTTTCCGAGCGATTTATATATATTTTCAAGCTGCTCCTTATTAGAAATTCCAACCTGGCGGTCGTGGTTTCCGAAGGTTACGGCAAACGGGATATTCCTTTTTGTAACGGGTTCAAGAAGCTTTCTTATCGTTTCGGCAACGGCATTTTCAAGCTCCTTTCCCTTTCCCTTATAGGTTACTCCGTAGCCTTTAATCTGGTCGCCCGTATAAACAACCAAATCGGGCTTTTCTGCTTCAACCGCTGCTTCAAGCAGGCTTAAAGTGTCCTGCGAAACGGCAGGAATTTCCTGCATATCGGTTATCTGCATAATTTTAAATTTTTTATTTTCTTTAAATCTCATAAACACCTCCGCTGATAATACGGCTCTTATAAAACAAAAGGAGAACGCAGCAAGATAAATTGCCGAGTCCTCCTTGACTGCCTGTCAAACAAAATGATACCACACAATGTAAATATTTGTCAATAAACAGCGTGATATGTTTTAAATTTGTTAAACAATTTATTCAGCCGAAACATTTACCGTTCCGCCGTTATTTTGCGAAGCAAGGCAAAGCCATGTTCTGCCGGGGTTGAGCTTGAGCTCGGCTCCCGTTGAAGCGTTCGTAAATTTAAGAACGCCGTTTTCATTTGTCCAGTTAAAATCAACAACGCTTCCGCCTGAGGCAAGCTTACCTGTTCCGCTTGTGTACTTATAGTTACAATATGTTTCGGTTTTTCCGGAGCCCTTATAATTCTCTTTATTTACATATTGAGTGTCTGCAAGCATAATAACAACATTAGTGAAGCTAACCTCCTTGCCGTAATCGGAGGCGTTAACATAAGCCTGCTTATCCGCACTGTATTCTAAGGAATGAGTGTTTGTTCTTGAAGAAATCTTAACCTTTATTGAATTGCAGGCATTGGTTGAAACCGCGGTAAATTTATCATTAAACGCAAGCTGCGTTAATTTGCTTTCATCAAGATCGGTTCTGTATCCCTTATTCTCAATAGCCGAAACAAGCTTACTGCCGACAAGAACGGCATTGTGAGGGCTTGATTTATCAGAGGTGCGCTTAAAGCAGGAGGAGGTTGTCATTCCATTGATATTATCAACATTATTTTGCTTGATAATATCGTCTGCGCCCGTATAGTCGCCTTTACTGTGGCTTTCGCCGAAATGAACAAAGATACTGTCAAAAAACTGCGAAAACTCAACATAGCTCGGTCTTGCGGAACGGGTTGGGCCAACCTGCTCGGGCAAATCGGTCATATCGGCATATAACCAAAGCATACGGGTTATTCCGCCCTCAACCTCACCCTCAACGATAATATCGGGAGTGTCCATATTATAATGAGGTCTTGCCTGCGGCGAATTCTCAACAACAACGGCAACAGGCCTTTTGCCGACTGCGGCTTCGTTATAATCCGTTTCGCCCGTTAGCGGATTTTTTATGATAACCGGAGCCTCGGTTGTTGTGGTAGTTGTTGTTGGCTCAGTTGTTGTTGTCGGCTCCTCTTTATTATAAAACGCACCGAAATAAACGCCTGCGGCAATAGCAATAACCGCTATAACTGCGGCAATAATAATTATGATTTTCTTTTTTGAACCGCTCATTGTGTTCTCCTCGTCTTCAATATATTCATCTTCAAACTCGCTTTGCTTGGGAGCGTCTCCCTCCTCTGAAAGCGAGATAAACGGCTTTTCGGGCTCTTTTTCAGGCTTTGCCTCTTGCCTTGACTCCTCGTCAAAATCCATATCCGCCGCTTCCTCCTGTGCAGGTGCTTCCTGCTGCTCACTGTCTGCATCAAATCTTAATTCGGAGTTCTCCGTGGGCTTGTCCGAATTTTTGTTTTCTTTGATTTCCTTTAATATTTTTTCAAGCTCTTCATCTTTATCAGCCATTATGCTTCCCCTTTTCATAATAAAACGCTTTTTTATATAATAACATACATAAAAGCAAAATGCACTATATTTTTAACATTTTATTGATTTTGCACACAATATGTAGTAAAATTATATAGAGATTAAACAAAAAAATTATGTTAGGGTGCTGAAAGATGTCCAAAGCGATACCTCTTATTATCACAAATTCAAACATACTTGTTTATGACAGAGAGAATGACGAGTTTAAGCCGTTTTCAATCGGCGGAATAGCAACTCAGCCAAACATTCCCTTTTATCATTCCTTTGCGGGAAAAATTGCCGAAAGTCAGCATTATTTTAAGGAATTTATAAAAAAGATTTACCCAAGCAATCCGCGAAAAAACATTCTTGCAATAATCGTTCCCGACGACACAAGCCCGCTTGAAAGCATTTTTATAAATGAATTCTTTGTTAATTCGGGAGCCTGCAAGGCGGTTGCGCAAATAACTATGGGGCAGGCTCTTTCAAAGGAGCTTCCGGCATATATTTCAGTTTCCAAAACATCAAGAAATGTTGTTTTGCAATATGTTAAAAACAACGAAACACAGGCTTCACGGTATTATGACGGAAACGAATACAGTGTTGAGCAGATTGCACAGGACGCAAAAAGACTTCACATCGCCATTGAATACGAAAAAACTCCGATTTTGGTTAATAATTTTAATCTTAATATGGATGATTTTTTTGAGCTTGGTGCGGTTATTACTCCAAAGGAATTTATGGATAAAATTTCCGTTATTGATGTTGAAAAAATATGAATGAATATTACAACCGCTTCGGCTGAAAATATTAGCGAGGTGGTTTTTATGAAAAAGGATAAAGGCAGGAAAGAGGTTAAAAACAGCAAAAAAATCATTGATTTAACCTCTTATATCAGCCCCGATATGCTTCAATCGGACACAAACGGAAGCTACACGGGAACAACAAAGGACGCGTACTACGGCAAGGATTACGATATGCCCGTTCAGGATGCAGACGACCTATAAAAATAATGAAACGCCACAGGAGTTCAGGCTTCTGCGGCGTTTATTATTTTATGCTATTTTAAGCGTTAAAACAAGCTTATCTGCAATCATTGCGATAAATTCCGAATTTGTAGGCTTTCCTCTTTGGCTTTGAATTGTGTAGCCGAAATAGGAGGACAAAACATCAACATCTCCTCTGTCCCAAGCAACCTCAATAGCATGGCGGATTGCTCTTTCAACTCTTGACGGCGTTGTGTTAAACATTTTTGCAACAGTTGGATAAAGCACCTTCGTTACCGAGCTGAGCATTGACGCATCGTTTACACAAAGCTTTATGGCAGTTCTTAAATACTGATAGCCCTTTATATGAGCGGGAACACCTATTTGGCGCATAATATCGGAAATAACAACATCTATGTCTATAACCGGAACAGATGATTTTTTGTCATTCCTCCAAACCGAAAGACGCTGTATTCTTTTTGCAACACTTGCAGGGTCAACAGGCTTGAGAAAGTAATAATCAGCGCCCGCATTAATCATCTGCCTTTCTATTTCCACATTATCAACCGAGGAAATCAGGATTGTGAGCGGCTTTTCGTATGCCGCCTGCGCTATATGCTCGAGAACATCTATTCCGTCTGCGCTCGGCATAAAGGCGTCAAAAAGAACGGCGTCAAACTTAAACGAATCAAGATTATTTATAACCTTATAGCCGTCTTTTTCACAAAGCGTAACCTCAAAGCCTGCTTTTTCCAATTCTTTTTTACATTGCTTGCCGAATTCTTCAGTTTTATCGGCAATAAGTACCTTGATTTTATCATTCATAATAAAATCTCCTTTCTGTGTTATTTCTTCACAATTGTAACATATTGTAACATTATATTCAATATCTATTTACTATTTTTTCACTTTTTTACATATTTTTTCACAGTGTAACCGTTTCGACACATAATTACAGGCAAATTTATCATTTTGCACAAAAAACATTTTGCAAAATGTGATAAACAATCTTATTTGTGTGATATAAACCGATTTAACAGGAAAGAAAACGCAAAAAAGCCTCGGAGTAGACTCCGAGGCTTCAGCGTGTAGAAAAAGTCCAAATAACAAATTTCTACACGCTGACAGACTT
>UQSH01000044.1 GCA_900543795.1 uncultured Oscillospiraceae bacterium
GTACAACACCTAAATATACTTAGGCACGGTTCAGACCACTTTATCGACAGTCTGAAGCCGCTTCCGTTTGGAAGCGGCTTTAAATCATCTATTATTCCTTCGTCCATGTAACACCCTGAGGCGTATCTTTAAGAATTATTCCCATTGCTTTAAGATCATCTCTTATTTTATCAGCGGTTGCCCAATCCTTATTTTTACGAGCCTCCTGTCTTTTTTCAATAAGAGCCTCTATTTCGCTGTCAACGCTGTTTTCCCTGCGGTTATAAAGAATACCCAAAACTCCGCAAAGCTCGTCAAAAAGTGCCGCAGCGTGCTCGCAGACCGCCCTTGAAGCATCCTTGTCAAGAATTTTAGTGTTAATATCCTTTGTTAAATCGAATATTGCGGCAAGACCGTCGGCTGTGTTGAGATCGTCATCCATAGCCTTAATAAACTGATTTCTTCTTTCATCAAGCATATTAATCATAATCTCGTCGTTATCTGCCTTATCAACAGAAGCGTTTTTAACGGCAAAGTCAAGGCTTTCACGACAGGTATAAAGTCTTTCAAGAGCAGATTTGCACTGCTCTATAATTTCAAGACTGTAATTAATCGGAGAACGATAATGTGAGCTGATAAGGAAATATCTTATAACCTCATAGCCGTAAACCTCTGCAATTTCACGAACGGTTTTAAAGTTTCCGAGTGATTTGCTCATCTTAACATTGTCAACATTAATATATCCGTTGTGCATCCAATATTTAGAAAATGTGCATCCGTTTGCACATTCGCTTTGAGCAATTTCATTTTCGTGGTGCGGAAAAACAAGATCCTGACCGCCGCAATGAATATCAATTGTGTTGCCGAGATATTTTCTGTTCATTGCAGAGCATTCGATATGCCAGCCCGGTCTGCCCTTTCCCCACGGAGATTCCCAATAAGGCTCCCCTTCCTTTGCACCCTTCCAAAGCGCAAAATCAAGCGGATCCTCTTTAACCTCTCCGACAGCAATTCTTGCTCCGCTTTCAAGATCCTCTATCGGCTGATGAGAAAGCTTTCCGTACTCTTTAAATTTAAGAGTTCTGAAATACACATCTCCGTTTACGGCATAAGCATAGCCCTTTTCTTCAAGAGATTTTATTATATCAATAATTTCATCAATATTTTCCGTTGCCTTAGGATGAACCGTTGCATCCTTAAAATTAAGTCCGTGTGCATCAGTCCAAAACTCTTTAATATATTTTTCGGAAATTTCCTCAAAGGTTTTGCCCTCTTCGTTAGCTCTTTTAATTATTTTATCGTCTATATCGGTAAAGTTCTGAACAAACTTAACATTATATCCTCTATATTCAAGATAGCGGCGCAAAACATCAAAAACACAAAGCGGACGGGCATTGCCTATATGAATATAATTATAAACGGTAGGACCGCAGGCATATATTTTTACTTCGTTTTTATCAACGGGAACGAACTCTTCCTTCGTTCTTGACATTGTGTTAAAAACCTTCATACTTTATTGCATCTCCTTTAAAATTTTTTCAAGCTCTTCAATTTTTCTTTGATTTTCCTTTATGGCAGTCATAACAGGATCGGGAATATGAATTTGGTCAAGGTCATCAACCCTTTCTCCGTCTATTCTGACAACCGAGCCGGGTACACCGACAACAGTACAGTTCGGTTCAACATCCTTAACAACAACGGCACCTGCGGCAACTTTTGCGTTTTTTCCGACAGTTATGGGGCCTAATACCTTTGCACCGGCACCTATCATAACTCCGCTTTCAATAGTTGGATGACGCTTTCCTATATCTTTTCCGGTTCCGCCAAGCGTTACACCCTGATAAATCATAACATCATCGCCAATCTCTGCGGTTTCGCCTATAACAATACCGTGTCCGTGGTCTATACAAACTCTTTTTCCGATTGTTGCACCGGGATGAATTTCTATTCCTGTTTTATGAGCACTGTGCTGACTGATAAGCCTTGCGATAAACGGCATATTATGCCTTAAAAACCAGTTTGCTTTTTTATGGCTTCTTAATGCCTTAAAGCCGGGATAAAGCAAAATGATTTCAAGAGGGCTTCTTGCCGCCGGATCGTGCTCCATAAAGCTTTTAACGGATTCCTTATAATCCTCAAACATAATTTCACCTCTGTAATAAAAAATGCCTCTGCCATAATAATGACAGAGGCAATGTAAAAACTGCGGTTCCACTCCTGTTTATACTCAACTGCTTAAAACAGCTTCGCCGATAACGGGGCAGCCGTTCCGAAATACTTTTAATTCCTTCGGAATGCTCGGGAGTGCATTTCGCCGAACAGTTAATGCGTATATTTCAGCAAACAATACGCTCTCTGAAAAAACTTAATTCGGGTACTTCTCTCCGTCTTTGCATTTATATATCAATACTATTATATACAAAATTTAAAATTTTGCAACCTTTATTTTGTTTTAATTAAATGCCAACCGTCCTTTGCATAAACAAGACCGCTGAGAAGCGTTATAACACCAACAATCCAAAATGCGACAGTGCAGTAAATATGAAGCCAATGTGTTGTAATATCAATCGTAACAGGTCCTTCGCCTATTGCAAGGAAAAGGAAAGTTAAGCCTGTTGTTGACATTTGAAGAAATGTTTTAGCCTTGCCAAAGGCATTGGCGGCAACAACCTCGCCGTTTGATGCGGCAGCCATTCTAATGCCGGCAACAAGAAATTCTCTTGCCAGCATAATCATAATAACAATATCGGTATGCCAGCCGTAATCAAACAAAATTATATATGCCGCAAAAACAAGTGTTTTATCGGAAAGGGGGTCCATAAGCTTTCCGAAATCTGTTACTATTCCTCTTTTTCTTGCAATAATTCCGTCTGCCTTATCACTCATACAGGCAACGAAATAAACCAAAAGCGTTGCCACCCAATGATATGGAAAATTTATAAAAGCACACGCCATAAGAACAGGCACACAGCAAAATCTGAAAACTGTTATTTTATTAGGTAAATTCATTAAACCGTTTCTCCTATCAAATCATATCCGTTATAATCTGTTATTCTAACATCGGTAAATGCTCCGATTGTTAATTCATTATCGGTATTTATAATAATTGAACTGTCTATTTCAGGAGAATCAAGATAGCATCTGCCGTAGTATTCTCCGTTCTCAAAGCCGTCAATAACCGTTTTATAAACCTTTCCTACTCTTGCTTTATTAGCGTTTTCGGTTACAGTGTATTGAACATCCATAAGAACCTCTGCTCTGCGTTTTTTAACATCATCGTCTATTTGACAGTCAAAATCAACCGCAGGTGTATCCTCCTCGGGAGAATAAGCAAAGCATCCCATTTTATCAAATTTCATTTCTTTAACAAAACGACAAAGCTCCTCAAACTGCTCGTCGGTTTCTCCGGGAAATCCAACCATAAAGGTTGTTCTTAATGATAAATCCGGGATTCTTTTTTTCATTTTTAATATAAGCGATTTTAAAGAATTATAATCTCCGCTTCTGTTCATTGCTTTAAGAATTTCAGCGTTGCAATGCTGAAGAGGCATATCAATATATGAGCAAACCTTTTCTTCATTTGCAATCGTTTCGATTAACTCATCTGTTACCTTATCGGGATAGCAATAATAAATTCTAATCCATTCAAGGCCGTCTATTTCCGAAAGCCTTTTCAAAAGATATGAAAGCCTATATTCTCCATAAAGCTTAATGCCGTATTTAGTTGTATCCTGGGCAACAAGAATAATCTCGTTAACACCGTTTTCAACAAGCTGCCTCGCTTCGCTCAAAATGCTTTCAATCGTTCTTTCACGGTATGCTCCTCGAATAGAAGGTATTGCACAATATGAACATCTGTTATCGCACCCGTCGGAAATTTTAAGATACGCCCAATGTGAGCTGCTTTGAGCCATTCTTTCATCATCAAGGGGAAGATAACATTTATTAGGGAAAATACTTGTTTTAACACCGCACAGAGCCTTTTGGCATATTTTAACAATATCACTGTTGGCGCCTATGCCCACTACTGCATCAACCTCAGGCATTTCCTTTAAAATTTCATCCTGATACCTTTCAGCAAGACAACCCGTAACAATAATTGCAGATATAATACCTGCATTTTTATATTCTGCGGCATCAAGAATTGTTTCAATAGCCTCTGTTTTTGCGTCTTCTATAAATCCGCAGGTGTTGATGATAACAGCATCTGCGTTTTCAATTTCATTAACTATATCAAAGCCGTTATCTTGAAGCTTTTTTAAAATAATTTCTCCGTCAATCCTGTTTTTAGGACAACCAAGTGAGATTAAATGTATTTTATATTTATTCGTCATTTTCAAGTCTGTTAAACGCTTCTTTAATATCGGAATAGGAAAAGCCTCTGCGCATTAATGCTGTAATAACCTTTTCCCGTCCGCCTTCTTCATTTAATTTTCTAACATAAGATTTATTAATTATATTAATAACCGTTTGAGCCTGGTCTGTTTCAATGCCGTCTATTGCCTCGGAAATAATATCCTTTGAAATGCCTTTATAAAAAAGCTCCTGCTTAACTCTGTTTAAGGAATACCTTTTTGAATTTAAAAGATATTCCGTATATTCAAAAGCAAAATCACGGTCATTAATATATCCGAGCTCCTTAAATCTTTCAATAGCTTTAACAGCGGATTCACGGTCAACACCGCCTTTAATCACTTTATCAAGAAGCTCCTTTTCGGAATGGCTTCGCCTTGAAAGATAATCGGCACACTTATTAAAAGCTTTTCTGTAATTTACAGCAGAAACAAGCTCCTCCCATTCCTCCTCGGATAAATCCGTTCCGTCTGCAACGGAATTAATGCTCCAAAACTCAATGTCGGTTGTAATTTTATATTCCCCGTCAATGAGTAAATGGATTTTAGTTCCCCTGCCCTTTTGTGAAGAAATAATCATCAGTCTTCGTCGTCTTCAACGGCGATGTCAAGCTTTCTGCGAGCCTCTTCCCTTGTTATCTTAACGGAATTTTGAATTTCCTTGGGAATGTCGAGCTCGTCTTCAACGGGCTTTGTAACCTTTTCTTCTCTTGCGGCAAACTGCATTTGTGCAATTTTGGCTTTAATTTGATCTTCAATTTCCTTGGCAAACGCAGGATCGTTTTGAACAAGCTCTTTAACCTTTTCTCTGCCCTGTCCGAGTCTTTCACTTCCGTATGAGAACCAAGAGCCGCTTTTTTTGATAATATCAAAATTAACAGCCATATCAACAATCTCTCCGCATTTACTGATACCCGAACCGTACATAATATCAAATTCAGCCTGCTTAAATGGAGGAGCAACCTTATTTTTAACAATTTTAGCCTTTGTTCTGTTTCCTATCATTTCTGAGTTAGGGCCTTTTATAGTTTCAACTCTTCTGACATCAATCCTCATTGAAGCATAGAATTTCAGAGCACGGCCGCCCGTTGTTACCTCCGGATTACCGTACATAACGCCAACCTTTTCACGAAGCTGATTGATAAATATAATAAGGCAGTTGCTTTTATTTATTGCGCCTGCAAGCTTTCTGAGGGCTTGGCTCATAAGCCTTGCGTGAAGACCGACATGAGAATCACCCATATCTCCTTCGATTTCCGTTTTGGGAACAAGTGCGGCAACGGAGTCAACAACTATAATATCAACCGCTCCCGATCGAACGAGCTGCTCGGTTATTTCAAGTGCCTGCTCGCCGTAATCAGGCTGAGCAACAAGAAGCGAATCTATATCAACGCCGAGATTTGAAGCATAAACAGGATCAAGAGCATGCTCGGCATCAACAAATGCGGCCTCTCCGCCCTTTTTCTGACACTCTGCAATGCAATGAAGAGCAAGGGTTGTTTTACCTGAAGATTCAGGTCCGTAAATCTCAATAATTCTTCCTCTAGGAAGTCCGCCGATTCCCGTTGCAATATCAAGAGTTAATGATCCTGTTGAAATTGCCTCAACATTAAGATGCTTATTTTCGCCGAGACGCATAACGGCACCGGGGCCATAGCTTTTCTCAATTTGCTTTAATGCAGATTCAAGCGCCGCCTTTTTATCCTTCGGCATACCTTTATCAACTGCCATAATCTATCCTCCAAAATTATAATTAAATCAACATTAATTATAATAAATATATAATTTAAAATCAATAAAAACAACAAAATTTAACAGAAAGTTTCTCTTTCCAAAAATATTATCAAAAAATGCTTGCATTTTCTTCTATTATATGTTAATATTTATGCGTTCTAAATTTGCAAGGAGGTGTTCGCTAATGGCAAAATGTGAATACTGTGGAAAAGAAATGACATTCGGAATTAAAGTTTCGCACTCACACAGAAGATCAAACAGAACTTGGAAACCCAATGTAAAAAGAGTAAAGGCTATTGTTAACGGCTCTCCGAAAAGAGTTTATGTTTGCACAAGATGTCTTCGCTCGGGAAAAGTAGAAAGAGCGTAATTTTTCTAAAAATTAAAACCCTGCTTTGTGCAGGGTTTTTTTATTTTCAAAAACTATTTTTTAAATGAAATCTTGTTTTCCTCGCCTTTTATTAATCGCTTAATATTCTCTCTGTGAGCAGTAATAACTATTACCGCAAATAAAACAGCAATAAGAGTTAAAAAAAGATTTTTATAAAAGCAGGTTATCAATACGGGAAACAAAGCCGCAACTGTAACTGAGCCGAGGCTTATCATTTTGGAAATTGCAACAATTGCTGCAAAAATAACAAAGAGAATCAGTGCAATTCGCCAATCAACCAAAATTACCATACCTGTGCATGCCGCCATTCCCTTTCCGCCTTTAAACTTGAAAAAGCACGGGAATATATGACCTAAAAGGCAAAAAAAACCGGCAAATTCCTTTTGAAAAATCAAAACGGCTTGCTCATCGGCATCATTTTGAAAAGCAAAAAGATATTTAAAATCAACATTAAGAATCGCAAAAGCTATTGCAACCGAAACGAAAACCTTAAAAATGTCTCCGAGCATTGTCAAAGCGGCATATTTTTTTCCGTAGGTGCGAAGCATATTAGTTGCACCTGCATTTCCGCTACCGCTTTCTCTTATATCTTTTTTTGCAACAGAGCGGGAAAGTATTATTGAAAAATTCAAGCTTCCGAGAAAATATGAAATAACCGCAATAGCAAGAAATTTAATAATTATATTAGCGTCTATCACTTTTTGCCCTCTCCCCTTTCTCTTATAATAAACCTAACAGGAGTGCCCGTTAAGCCGAAAACCTCTCTTATTTGGTTTTCGAGATAGCGTTGATATGAAAAATGAAACAGTTCTTCATTGTTTACAAAGAAAACAAATGTGGGAGGTCTTGTTGAGGCCTGCGTCATATAATAAATTTTGAGCCTTTTTCCTTTATCGGTGGGAGGCTGCACTCTTGCAGTTGCAACGGAAAGAACCTCATTAAGCCTGCCCGTTGAAATTCTCATTGAATTTTGAGAATGAACAAAAGCAATATTTTCAAAAAGCTTATCTATTCTTTGACCTGTTTTTGCAGAAATAAACAAGATGGGAGCATAGCTCATAAACGAAAAATCGTTTTGAAGCTTCTTTCTGAATTCGTTCATTGTTGAGCCGTCCTTTTCAACAGCGTCCCACTTATTCACGGCTATAACACAAGCCTTTCCCTGTTCGAGAGCAATGCCTGCAACCTTTGAATCCTGCTCTGTAAAGCCCTCACACGCATCTATCATAATTACGCAAACATTTGCACGCTCAACAGCCATTCTCGCACGGATAATGCTGAATTTTTCAATTGAATCATTAATTCTGCTTTTGCGCCTGATACCTGCCGTGTCTATAAAATTGAATTTGCCGTATTCATTTTCAATAAAGGTGTCTGTTGCATCTCTTGTTGTTCCGGCAATATCGGAAACGATAGCTCTGTTTTCTCCGCTTATTTTATTAATAAGCGATGATTTGCCAACATTTGGCTTTCCGATTATTGCAACACTTATAATTTCATCATCTTCCTCTTCCTCTGTGCAATCGGGAAGATATTTAATTACCTCATCAAGCAAATCTCCGGTTCCGTGTCCGTGAACAGAGGAAACGGCAATCGGATCGCCTAATCCAAGATTATAAAATTCATAAAATTCCGGAGACGGAGCACCGATACTGTCGCATTTATTAACGCATAGAATAATCGGCTTTCCGCTTTTTTGAAGCATTGAAGCAACCTCATAATCAGTTGCAACAACACCGCAGTTTAAATCTGTTACAAGAATTATTACATCTGCCGTATCAATGGCAATTTCAGCCTGAGAACGCATTTGACTGAGAATTACATCATTGGTGTTCGGCTCTATACCGCCTGTGTCAACAAGTAAAAACCTGTTATTAAGCCACTCGCAGTCGCCGTATATTCTGTCTCTCGTAACGCCCGGGGTATCGTCAACAATTGAAAGCCTTGAACCCACAAGCTTATTAAAAAGAGTTGATTTGCCCACATTCGGTCTTCCGACTATGGCAACAACCGGCTTCATAACCATACCTCCTAAAAGCTTATTAATAACAAGAAAGACGGACAATAATGCCCGTCTGAAATGTTAAAGCGATTATGCTTCTTCCTTAGCCACAACTTGCTTGCCATTGTAGTATCCGCAGCTTGAGCAAACCTTGTGCGGTACTGTGTAAGCTGCACAGTTCGGACACTTAACAAGTGTAGGAGCGTCTAATTTCCAAACGCTTGAACGTCTCTTATTCTTTCTTGCTGTTGAAACTCGTCTTTTTGGTACTGCCATTTTTATAGCCTCCTTTAATAATAAGCGAATTATTCATCTTCATCAAGCAGTTGAAGCAAAGCCTCCAAGCGAGGATCTGTTGCCTTTTCACAGCTGCATTCTCCGAAGTTTAAATTTTTACCGCAATTTTGGCACAACCCCCTGCAATCATCTTTGCAAAGAATTTTGCTTGGTAAAAACAATTGAATTTCCTCTTGAATAAGTTCATCTAAATCAAGAACTCCGCCCTCAACAACGATATAATTATCGAAATCAACATCATTTTCAAGCTGCGGAACAAGAATTTTATTAAGAGAAAAATTCATAACTCTGTTTACCTGTTCTGCACATCTATCACAAAAGCCGTCAAAATCAAAGGAAACATCAGCATCAAGCTTAACCACGCCTGCCGACTGACTGACAGAGCCCTTGATTAGCACGCCGTTTTTTATTGGATTATATGTGCTGTAAACTAAATCAGCGAGAGGCAAATTATAGTTGATTGAAACAGGCTTGTCATCTCCGTTAAAGAGATTTGAAACATCAATTTTCATAAACTCACCTCATCCTGCACTTTTAGTATTATATATATAAGAAACGGGTTTGTCAATAGAAAATTAATAAAAAAGGCGTGGAAATCCACGCCTTAAATGATTGATTATAATTCTTCGCAATAATCAAAAATTTCAACGGGTAAATCAACCTTATCGCAGCTGATTGTGAAATAGAAATTAACATCTGTTGCTTCCGAAAGCTGAGAGAGCATATCGAAGAACTGAGGAAGCTTCTCATATTCACGGCCCACAATTTTGAAGGTTGCATCAACAAGAACATCGGTTACATCATAATTTCCTGCACAAATGCCTGCAAGGAAGCCGTAAAACGCCTTACAACCGTTAATGCTGTATGTTTCGGTTTCAAGAAGGCGTGCCTTTGATGAAATATCATAGGTGAGTTTCGGTTCTTTTTCAACGCAAACAACATTGCCGTCTGAGTTTTCAACACAGGAGTTAACAAGGTCGATAAGCTTTTTTGTTTTTCCGGAACCTTTATTACCAATAATTAATTTAATCATTTATATTTCCTCCAAGGGTTTTATTTCATTTATATATTAACATATACCGAGTTCTTTTTCAAGTTTATTTTTTTCACTTTCATAGCCGGGCTTTCCGAGAAGTGCAAACATATTCCTCTTATAGCTTTCAACACCGGGCTGATTAAACGGATTTACGCCTAAAATATAGCCTGAAACGGCGCAAGCCTTCTCGAAGAAATAAATCATATATCCAAGGTCTGCCTCGGAAATTGACTCTGCTTCAATGATAAGATTCGGAACTCCGCCCTCTGTGTGAGCAAGGAGAGTTCCCTGCCTTGCCTTATCGTTAACATAGCTTAATGATTTACCTGCAAGGAAATTAAGACCGTCAATATTGCCCTCCTGCTCGGTAATTACAAAATCGCTGAGAGGATTATTAAACTTAATGCAGGTTTCAAACATAAGCCTTGATCCGCTTTCCTGAATAAACTGACCTACCGAATGAAGGTCTGTTGAGAAAATACAAGAAACGGGATAGAGCCCCTTGCCGTCTTTACCCTCGCTTTCCGCAAAAAGCTGCTTGAGCCATTCGTTAAACATTGTCATACACGGCTCATAGGAAATAAAGCATTCAAGAGATTTGCCCTTATTATAAAATACATTTCTTACAGCGGCGTATTTAAGACAGTCATTACTGTTAATATCCTCGCTGACAAGCTCGTTCTGTGCAAGCCTTGCACCGTCCATAAGAGCTTTAATATCAATTCCTGCAACTGCAATAGGAAGAAGTCCGACTGCTGTTAAAACAGAATATCTGCCTCCGACATCATCAGGCACAACAAAGGTTTCATAGCCCTCCTCGTCTGCAAGTCCTTTAAGGGTTCCCTTTGCCTTATCGGTTGTGCAGAAAATTCTTTTTGCAGCCTCTTCCTTTGAGTATTTTTTATAAACAAGATCACGGAAAACACGAAAAGCGATAGCGGGCTCTGTTGTTGTTCCGCTCTTTGAAATAACATTTACGCAAATATCCTTATCCTCACATATAGCAAGCAGCTCGTTAAGCATAGACGGACTGATGGTGTTGCCGATAAAATAAATCTGCGGCGTTTCCTTTGCAAGTGCGTTGTAATTAGGAGATTTGAGTGCTTCAATTACGGCTCTTGCACCAAGATAGGAGCCGCCGATACCGATAACAATAAGAATATCGGAATTGTTCTTAATATATTCGGCTGCTTTTTCTATTCTTGCAAATTCTTCTTTATCATAATCCGTGGGAAGAGTAACCCAACCTAAGAAATCATTTCCCTCTCCCGTTTTATTATGAAGCGTTCTCATAGCTTCAACGGCCTTGGGTGCCTCTGCAAGAAGTTCCTCATCGGAAATAAATTTTTCTGCATACTTATTAATAAATTTCAATTTTGACATAAAATTCCCTTCTTTCCAACTTGGTATATTCTACAACAAATTAATAAGAATATCAACTGTTTTTATTAAATATTGCGTAACATTTCTTTAAATATATAATTAAAGCTGATTTTTTCTATTGCCTTTGAGGAATAGAGCTTAACGGACTTTATTAAATCACCGTTTGAATAAATACAAATTTCGCCGAGAGATTGATTTTCCTCAATCGGAGCCTTAACCTCTTGCTGTGTTTTATACTCATAGGATATATCGCCGTTTCCTTTTTTAATCATCAGCTTATCGGTTTGATTATAAACGGGAACAATTTCCTTTTCAACTCCGTTCCTAACCTTAACGGCGGTTATTTGATTTATATCAATTTCAGGTGCTATACCCTCATAGTTTGCGAAGCCGTAATCAAGAAGATTTGATGCGCTTTGAAATCTTTCATCACTTGTTTTAGCTCCTAAAACAACTGCAATCAGTGTCATACCGTTTTGCGTTGCAGTTGCACAAACACAAAATCCCGCCTTTGATGTTGTACCTGTTTTCAGTCCTGTTATACCGTTATATTTGTTAACAAGCTTATTGGTGTTATTAAGCTCGGTTTTTCCGTCTCTCAAATAATCAAGCCAAATTGTTGTATAGTCATAAATTAAATCATATTTAAGCACTTCTTTTGCGATAACAGCCAAATCGTATGCACAGGAATAATGGCTTTTAACCGTGTCATCAAGACCTGTGCAGTTTTCAAAATTTGTATTTTTAAGACCTAACTGTGCCGCTTTTTCATTCATCATATTTACAAACGCCTGTGATGAGCCGGCAATATATTCGCCTAAAGCCGTGCAAGCATCGTTTGCGGAAGCAACAACAACTGCTTTAAACAAATCATTAACGCTCATTTTTTCGCCAACCTCAAGCCAAATCTGCGAGCCGCCCATTTCTACGGCAGATTCACTTGCAGAAACCTCATCCTCGAGTGAAATTTTGCCGCTTTCAATCGCTTCAAGAACAAGAAGTATGCTCATAATTTTCGTTACGGAAGCAGGTGAAAGATGCTCATAAGCATTCCTTTCATATATAATATCCCCTGTATCGGCGCATATTAATATGGAAGATTTAGAAAAATCCTCTATTTGAGCATTTTCCTCAAGTGCAAAGCATATAACGGGACTCGGCAGGCTTATAATAAAGCTTAGAATTAAAGATAATATTTTTTTCATTATAATCACCAATAAATCATATTCATTTGCAGTTGTATTAATAACTTTCTTTTGATATAATAATAGTCAAACAAAACTGAAAGGTATTACTATGAAAGCGGCATTTTATACATTAGGTTGCAAGGTTAATCAAACAGAAAGCGAATATATGGCGGAGCTTCTCTCAAAAGCAGGCTTTCAAATCGTTTCTCCTAATGAGGAGGCTGATTTTTATATTATAAACTCCTGCACGGTAACGGCAACCGCCGATCAAAAAACAAGGCAGAATATAAGAAAATTTAAAAGAAAGCATCCCGATTCGGCAGTTATTTTAACAGGCTGTATGCCGCAGGCGTTTCCTGAGGAAGCAAGAGTCATTGCCGAGGCTGATATAATTTTAGGAAATAAAAACGACAATGATATTCTTTCTTTGATAAATCAATACAACATAACAAAAAGCAGAATTATTGATATAAGCAGCCACCAAACAGGAGATAAATTTACAGACTGCTCCATTAACGGCTTCGGCGGAAGAATAAGAGCGTTTGTTAAAATTGAGGACGGGTGCGACAGATTTTGCTCTTACTGCATTATTCCCAAAAGCAGAGGCAGAGTTCGTTCAAAGTCGCCGGAGGTGCTTCGTAAAGAAATATATGAGCTTGCCGAAAATTCCGTTAAGGAAATTGTTTTGGTTGGAATTAACCTTTCTGCGTACGGCAAGGGCGAGGACTTTAATCTTATTGACGCAGTTAAAATATGCAATGAAGCAGAAGGAATAAAAAGAATCCGGCTCGGAAGTCTTGAACCGGATCATATAACAGATGAAATTTTAACAGAGCTTTCAAAAATTGAAAAATTCTGTCCGCAGTTTCATATTTCCCTTCAAAGCGGATGCAACAAAACTCTTAAAAATATGAACAGAAAATACACCGCAGAGGAATATAAAGCACTTTGCGATAAGATCAGAAGCACCTTTAAAAATCCATCTATAACAACAGATGTTATGGTTGGCTTTAACGAGGAAGCCGAGGAGGATTTCATTGAAAGCCTTAACTTTGTTAAAAGCATAGGCTTTGAAAAGGTGCACACCTTCCCCTATTCGGAAAGAAAAGGAACAAGGGCT
>UQSH01000045.1 GCA_900543795.1 uncultured Oscillospiraceae bacterium
ATAAAATAATATTATAAAATTAAAAATTAGTTAAAAAGCAAATTATGTAATTGCATATTAAAAGCATATATGGTATAATTGTCAAAAATTATGTGCATATATTGCTGTTTATTGCCCGTGCAAAATAATTCAAAGAAAAAACAAATAAAAACGGTTTTAAGAAAAACCGAATTAAACGAATAAAAAACGGAAAGTTAAAATTATGAAGGCTTTTTTAAAAAAATGGCTTGCGCCCATAAAATTTAAGCGTCTGTTTGATATTGTTGCTTCCTTGCTTGCGCTTATAATATTGTCGCCCCTGTTTCTTGTTATCTGCGTTATTAATTTCTTTACACCCGACACAAGCATATTTTTCAGCCACGAAAGGCGAGGAAGAAAGGGCGAGCCGTTCAGGATTTATAAATTTCAAACGATGAAAAACAATACTCCCAACTGTGCAACGGGCGAGCTTGAAAATCCCGAGCAGTATATAACGAAATTCGGAAAGTTTCTTAGGAAAACCAGCCTTGATGAGCTTCCTCAGCTTTGGAATATATTAAAGGGAGATATGAGCTTTGTGGGCCCCCGCCCCCTTATTTCAAGCGAGATAAGGGCTCACAGAATGAGGCTTGAGTACGGAGTTTACCGATTTCGTCCGGGCTTAACGGGGCTTGCGCAGATTAAGGGAAGAGACAGTATTTCACTTATGAAGAAAATGAAATACGATAAGCTCTATTGCGATAATTGGAGCATAAAAATGGATATAACAATTTTGCTTCAATCTGTTGGAGTCTGCATAAGGCAGGAGGGCTTCCACGAGGGAATTTACCACAGACGATAATTTAAACGGAGAGTTTTGATATATGGAAAGAAATTTTATTGACGGATATCTTGAATGGCAGTCAGACCCCGAAATAACGGGCGTTAACAAGCTTCCGCAGCACGCAACGCTTATGCCCTACGAAAGCTTTGACGAGGCAAAGAAGGCAGACAGATATGCCTCCTCCAAATGCAAGCTTTTAAACGGCAAGTGGAAATTTAAGCTTTATAAGAATTACGCCTACCGTCCGTCTGATTTTGCACAGCCGCATTATGACGCACACAATTGGGATTCAATCAGCGTTCCGGGCTCGTGGACCGTGCAGGGATACGACAGAAATCAGTATTGCAATGTTCGTTATCCGTGGGAGGGAAGCGAGGATATATGCCCTCCGAACGCACCGACAAAGAACAATCCCGTAGGCTGCTATCTTAAAAGAATACATATCAATAAAAGCGTTCTTTCAAAGCGTGTTGTTATTTGCTTTGAGGGCGTTGAATCGGCGTTTTATCTTTATGTAAACGGCGAAAGAGTCGGATACAGTGAATCAAGCTTCAACAGAACCGAATTTGATATTTCACGCTGGCTTGTTGAGGGCTCAAATGTTATCGGCGTTGAGGTTTACAGATGGTGCACGGGCTCTTGGCTTGAATGTCAGGATATGTGGAGAATGGCGGGCATTTTCCGAGATGTTTATATTTACACAACGGAAAAGGAGTATATCCGAGATTTCGTTATAAAAGCAGAGCCGGGCGAAACAAACAAGGACGGCTATTTTGATGTTCTTGTTAAAACAAACGGCGCTTACGAAAGCCTTTCAATAGATGTCAGCATACTTGATAAAAACGGAGAAACTGTTGCGATAGACAGCCGTTATGCAGAGGAGGACAGTGTAACTCCGCTTCGTGCCATAGTTACGGATGCACAGATGTGGAGTGCAGAAAAGCCGAATCTTTACACGCTTGTTTTAACGCTTAAAAGCAACGGCATTCCGATTGAATATATCAGCTCAAAATTCGGCTTCAGAAAAGTAGAAATTAAGGACGGAATTATTCGTATAAACGGCGAAAGAGTTGTTTTTAAGGGCACGAATCGCCACGAGTTTGACTGCAAAACAGGCAGATATATCACAGAAGAGGTTATGATTTCCGATATTATTCAAATGAAGAGGAATAATATCAACTCCGTAAGAACCTCTCATTATCCAAACTGCCCCCGCTGGCTCGAGCTGTGCGATGAATACGGCTTATATGTTATTGATGAAAATAATATGGAAACCCACGGCACAAACTGGTCAAAGATTATCGGCTGTCCGCAAATTCCGGGCTCAAGGCCCGAATGGGAAAAGGCGTGTATGGAGCGTATTAAGGCGCTTTACAACAGAGATAAAAATCACACCTCGGTTGTTTGCTGGAGTATGGGCAATGAAAGTCTCGGCGGAGAAACGCCTAAAAAAATGTATGAATGGCTCAAAAAAGCAGATGAAAGCCGTTTTGTTCATTTTGAGTGCGACCGAGATCCAAACGAAAAAAATCTTTCCGATGTTCAGTCAAAAATGTATGCAAAGCCTTGGGATTGTGAGGAATATGCCGTAACGGGCAGAGACGGCAGACCGTATATCCTTTGCGAATTTACACACGCAATGGGAAATTCCTGCGGCTCAACCGAGGAATACACAAGGCTTTGGGATAAATATCCCTGCCTGCAAGGCGGCTTCGTTTGGGATTGGGTTGATCAGGCGATTTTAACAACAGACGAAAACGGCGAGGAATATCTTGCCTATGGCGGAGATTTCGGAGAAAATCCGCACGACGGTCATTTTTGCGGAAACGGACTTTTGTTTGCAGACAGAAAGCCTACTCCGAAATTATACGAAATCAAAAAGCTTTATCAAAATGTTGATATTAAGGCGATAGATGCGGAAAAGGGCGTTTTTGAATTAAAAAACAAATTCCTTTTCACAAATCTTAATGAATTTGAAATCTATTGGCAGCAATGCTCGGATAAGGGCATTTTGCGAGACGGATCTCTTTCGGCAGATGTTAAGCCGGGAGAAAAGGCGGTTATAGACCTTGAATTAAACAGAATTACCTCAACGGAGTGTTATATCAATCTTGAGCTTCGCACGAAGCAGGATAATGAATGGAGCGAGGCAGGCCATATTGTTGCCGAGGAGCAATTTATTATCAACGAGTTTGAAAACACATACGATGAGCTTGAGCTCGGCGAGGAGCTTATAGTTGCAGATACATACGGCTCGTTGCGTATTTTTACAGAGGATATTAACATACGATTTGAAAGGCGGGAAAGAAACCAGCTTTATTCAATAAGGGTTGGCGGCGAGGAGCTGCTTTCCGCCCCTGTTCGTCTTAACTTTTGGAGAGCACTTACGGATAACGACAGAGGCTCAAGAGCAGGCTCAAGGCTTGGCTGCTGGCGCGATGCCGGCGACACTCCCGGAATTTATAACAACACAAAGTTTTCAATAGAGGGCTATAAAATTCTTGAAAACGGCAAAAAGGTTATCGTAACCTGCGGTGCAACTGTTTGCACTCAGCCGGAATCAAAGGCGATTATTATTTATACAATAACCTCAAGGGGCATAGAGGTGGATATGCAATTTTATCCCGATGAGGCGTTGCCCGAAATTCCCGAAATTTCAATGCTTTTCGAGCTTCCTGCCGATTTTGATAAGGTAACATATCTCGGTGCCGGCCCGTTTGAGAATTATATAGACAGATGCTGCGCTTCAAAAATCGGCGTTTATTCCTCGGATGTTGATGATTTTTACACCGATTATCTTAAACCGCAGGAATGCGGCAACAGAACTCAGGTGCGCTATGCTTCGCTTTACGGAAGCAAAAAATCCGTAACCTTCGTTGCTCAGCCGTCTATGGAGCTAAATGTGGGCAGGTATCTCCCGAAGGAGCTTGAAGCTGCTTGGCACAAGAAGGAGCTTCCCGTGCCGAGCAAAACGGTTGTTCGCTGTATTGCACGCCAGCAGGGAGTCGGCGGCTACGACAGCTGGGGCGCATTGTGCAACGAAAAATATATGAATAAATCCGGAAAAACATACAGGCTCAAATTCCAAATAAGGTTTTAATTGCCTTTTTGCGCCTCGGAATAAAATAACAAAATAGTAATATTATTATTAAGAAAAAATATTTAACTTGACTTTTTTATGTAAAGGTATTATATTTTAATTCACGGCTTACGCCTTTTAGGCGTCTGCTATTAACTTTTTTGATAATTAGAGGGAAATTTTAAGATGAAATCTTTAAAAGAAACGGCTATGACTATTGCTGTTAAGCAAGCAGTTAAGTATGCACGCAAGGATTTTGATGCAAACGCTCCTAAAATTTTGAGCCTGCTTGAAATGGCCGATGTTAAAAAGGTTAACCGTTCAACCTATGCAGGTCTTCATAAGGTGCTTGATGACCCCGATAACAACTGGATGCAGTTTGCAAGGTCTCTTGCCTGCGACACAAACGAAGACCTCCTTATGAAATTAATTCCTCCGATGATGAATGTTGCAATAAACAGCTATTCAATCAGAATGGAGAGCATTGCAAAGCACGGCTGCAATGTTCCGTGGGCAATTCTTATGGATCCCACCGCTGCCTGCAATCTTAAATGTAAGGGCTGCTGGGCTGCTGAATACGGTCATTCAAGCCAGCTAACCTATGATGACCTTGCAAGAATTATTGCGCAGGGCAAGGAGCTCGGAACCTTTATGTATCTTTACACGGGCGGCGAGCCGACTATGCGCAGAGCGGATTTAATGCGTCTTTGCCGTGAAAACCCCGATTGCGTATTTATGAGCTTCACAAACGGAACGCTTATAGACGATAGCTTTGCAGATGAAATTCTTGAGGTTGGAAATTTCCTTCCTGCATTTTCAATTGAGGGCTATGAGGAGGAAAACGATTTCCGCAGAGGCGAGGGTACATTTAAAAAGTGCACCGCCGCTATGAAAAGGCTTAAAGACAGAGGCGTTCCCTTCGGTGCCTCTCTTTGCTACACAAGTAAAAACACGGATGTTCTTGCTTCCGATGAATATATGGATTGGCTTATTGATCAGGGCGTCAAGTTTGCTTGGTTCTTCACCTATATGCCAACGGGCAACGGCGCTGTAACAGAGCTTATGGTTTCTCCCGAGCAGCGTGCGCTTATGTATAAGAAAATGCACGAATGGCGCAAAACAAAGCCGATTTTTGCTCTTGATTTCTGGAACGACGGCGAATATGTTCAGGGCTGTATTGCAGGCGGAAGGCATTATTTCCATATTAATTCAAACGGCGACTGCGAGCCTTGTGCATTTGTTCACTATTCAAATGTTAATATCAAGGAGTGCTCGGTTCTTGATGCGTTAAAGAGCCCGATATTTATGGCTTATAAGAAAAATCAGCCGTTTAATAATAATATGCTTCGTCCCTGCCCCGTGCTTGATAATCCGGGTGCAATCAGTAAAATGGTTGCCGAAACGGGCGCATATTCAACGGAAATGCAAAATCCCGAATCTGCAAATGAGCTTTTTGATAAAACGATTGCCGCCGCAAAGGCTTGGAAGATAAAGGCTGATGAGCTTTTTGACCGTGATGAATATATCACAAAGCATGTTAAGGACGAAAATATGTATAATTATGAAAAGTCCGATGAAGAGCGTGATTTCTCTGAATTTGAAAAAACAGAGCAGTAACAAATTAAAAGCAGAATAATGGTTTTAAGGGCGTGTCAATATGATACGCCCATAAATTCATTTATAATAAATTTATAAATTGTAAGGAGCTTTAAAATTATGGACAGCGAATCCGTCCGATTAATAGCAGTAATGGTTTTGCTCGTTATTTTGAGCGCTTTTTTCTCCTCTGCCGAAACGGCATTTTCCTCGCTAAACAGGGTTAAGCTTAAAGCAATGGAGGCAGGCGGGGTAAGCCCAAAAAGAATTGAAGGGGCATTAAAGCTTTCCGATTCGTATGATACGGTGCTTTCGTCAATTCTTATCGGAAACAATCTTGTTAATATTGCTTCAACCTCAATTGCAACGCTTGTTTTCACGGGGCTTTTGGGAAACTCAAGGGGAACAACCGTTTCAACAATTGTTATGACGGTTATCGTTTTGATTTTCGGAGAGGTAACCCCAAAGCAAATAGCAAAGGAAAAGGCAGAGAGCTATGCCGTTTTAATTGCTCCGATAATTAAATTTTTCGTAATTATTTTTTATCCGCTCAATCTCTTTTTCAAGGGATGGAAGCTTCTGCTTAATAAGATTTTCAATCTCGGAAAGGTTAGCACGGTAACCGAGGAGGAGCTGAAAACCTATGTAAACGAAGCCCATTCGGGAGGAGAAATAGACGAGAACGAATCAAAGCTCATCCGCTCCTCTATTGAGTTTGACGATATTGATGTTTCGGATATTTTAACTCCGAGGGTTGATGTTGAGGCAGTTGATAAATATGCCTCCTTTGCGGAAATTGAAAAGGTTTTCAAGGGCTCGCAATTTAGCAGATTGCCCGTTTATATCGGCGATATAGACCATATAGTCGGCGTTATCCACCACCGTGATTTTGAAGCGGCGAGAGACAGAAGCTTAAAATCATTAAGAACGATATTAAAGCCCGTTCCCACCGTTTCGCCCGACACCAAAATATCAAAGCTTTTAAGAATACTTCAAAAAAACAAAACCCACCTTGCCGTTGTTGTTGATGAATTCGGCGGAACAGAGGGAATTGTAACGCTTGAGGATATACTTGAAGAGCTCGTTGGCGAAATTTGGGATGAGCACGATGAGGTTGTTGTTGATTTTGAAAAGATTGGCGAGGGCGAATATATTGTTGACGGCTCTGCCTCTCTTGAAGATTTCTTTGAATTTTTTGATGTTGCAGATGAGGTGGACGAGGTAACAACCGTAAACGGCTGGATAATGACAAGGCTTCAAAAAATACCGGAGAAAAACGATTGCTTAACCTTTGAAAATCTTGAAATAACAGTTGTTAAAACAGACGGCAAGCGTGCCGATAAGATTAAAGTAATTAACAGAAAAAGGGAAGATGAAGATGCTTTTATCAGGTAAAAAAGGCTCTGCGCTTGAATATATTATAGCAGGGCTCGGAAATCCAGGAGCAAAATACGAAATGACACGCCACAATGCAGGCTTTCTTGCGCTTGATTTGTTTGCCGTTAAAAATAATGCCGATATAAAAAAGCTGAAATATCATTCCCTTGTTAGAGAGGTAACAATAAGCGGCAAAAGGTGCCTTTTAATGAAGCCGCAAACCTTTATGAATAATTCGGGCGAGGCGATAGGCGAGGCGGCAAGGTTTTATAAAATCCCGCCCGAAAGAGTTATCGTTATTTCCGATGACACAACGCTTGATGTGGGCAAAATAAGAATAAGAAGAAAAGGCTCCGCAGGTGGTCATAACGGGCTTAAAAGCATTATTGCCCATCTTGGAAGCGAGGATTTTCCCCGTGTTAAAATCGGAGTCGGCAAAAAGCCAAACGCCTATACAGACCTTGCCGATTGGGTGCTTGCCCGTTTTCCGAAGGATAGCGAGGAGGATTTGAAGCAGGCGCTTGAAAATGCGTTAAGTGCGGTTGAGCTTATTGTTGCAGGCGAAACAGATAAGGCAATGAATTTGTATAATTGAAAATAATCAGGCAATGAAAAACAATCCAAGCCTGCCAAAAATGCAGTATTAAAGCGAATTTTGCATTTTTTACTGTTCAGTCGATTTAAACCACGGTTCGGATTACTGTTCACTGCCGAGAAAGAAGAAAAAATATGTCTTGCTTTTCAAAAATATTTGAAAAGAGCAATGAATTTATCAGTCTTGCTGAAAGCATTAGCCCCGGCGGTGTTCCCGTCGGGGCAACAGGCGTTGCAGATTCATTTAAAGCGCATCTGATTCATTCGCTTGCTCAGTATAAGGGAGAGAAAGCACTTATCATCACTCCCGATGAGGCCTCCGCAATTAAAATGAGCGAAACGCTCGGAGCAGTGCAGGCGGGCGTTCTTTATTATCCCGCAAGGGAATTTACATTTCGTGAGGTTGCCGGAATTTCCCGTGATTTTGAGCACATCCGCCTCGGCGTTTTGTCTAAAATGGCAGAGGGCGAATACACGGCGGTTGTTTGCTCTGCAAATGCGGCGTGCCAAAAAACGATGCCGCCTGCCGAGCTGAAAAAAAGAACGATTCATATAAAAGCAGGCGAGTGCATTGATGTTGAGGGATTTGTTTCGGGGCTTGTGCGTGCGGGCTACACCCGTTGCGAGCAGGTGGACGGAACCTCGCAGTTTGCCGTTAGAGGCGGCATTATTGATGTTTTCCCACCCGGGTATAACGAGCCTGTTCGTATAGAGCTTTGGGGAGATACGGCAGACACGATTTCCTCTTTTGATATAGCAACCCAGCGCAGAACGGCAAAGCTCGGCGGGCTTGATATTATTCCTTCCTCAGAGGTGCTCTTTGAATCAAACGAAAAATTTGCAATGAAAATTCGAGCTCTTGCAAAATCTCTCAAAGGTAAGGCGATTAAGGCAAGAGAGGCGCTTTATGACGACTGCGAAAAAATCGAAAACGGAATTGTTCCGGCGTGCATTGATAAGTATCTGCCGCTTGCTTATGAAAGCAGGGGAATATTCGATTATTTCGGCGGAATACTTTTTGTGTGCGAAAGCGCAAAGGTTAAGGAAAAGGCAAAAAGCTCCGAAAAGCTGATGACGGAGCAGATTAAATGGTGTGTTGAGGACGGAACGCTCTGCAAGGGGCTTGATAAATTCACTCTCGGATTTGAAGAGCTTGTTGACGCTTATAATTCCTCGGGCGCAGTTTATCTTGATTCGCTTCCGCGCGGCTCGTTTGATACTCCCGTTTCTCATCTTTCTTCATTTTCCGTTCAAAGCTTCAATGCGTGGAACGGAACCGTTGAGCAGATAAAGGAGGACACGGCTCCGCTTGTTAAAAACGGCTACACGGTTTGCATAATGGCAGGCACGGCAAGAAGCGCAAGGGCACTTGCCTATGATTTAAACGACGAGGGAATAAACGCCGTTTTCTGCGACGGGTATCCTGTTGACTTTCAAAGAGGTGCGGTAACCGTAACAACGGGAACGGTTTATTCGGGCTTCAAAATTACGGAGCTGAAATTTGCACTTATAACCCACGCAAAATCGCTTCAACAGAAAAAGAAAAAACGCTCTAATTCAAAAAACGCAATTCATTCACTTGATGAGCTTTCCGTTGGAGATTATATAGTTCATAATGTTCACGGAATAGGCGTTTTTGAGGGCATACACGCACTTGAGCTTAATAATGTTAAAAAGGATTATATAAAAATATCTTATGCCAAGGGCGATGTGCTTTATGTTCCCGTAACCCAGCTTGACCTTGTTTCAAAATATATCGGGCCGGGTGAAAACAGTCGAGTTAAAATAAACAGGCTCGGTGGCTCGGAATGGAAAAAAACAAAGGCAAGGGTGCGCTCCTCCGTTAAGGATATGGCAAAGGAGCTTATAGCTCTTTATGCAAAGCGAATGTCTGTGAAGGGCTATGCGTTTTCGGAGGATACTGATTTTCAGCGTGATTTTGAGCTTCGCTTTGCTTATGAGGAAACAGAGGATCAGCTCAGGTGCACGGAGGAAATCAAAAGGGATATGGAGCGAGCCGTTCCTATGGATAGGCTTCTTTGCGGAGATGTTGGCTTCGGTAAAACGGAGGTTGCTCTGCGTGCTGCCTTTAAATGTATAACGGAGGGCAAGCAATGTGCAATTCTTGTGCCAACAACCGTACTTGCAATGCAACACTATAACACGGCAAAAACGCGAATGGAGGCTTTCCCCGTTTCAATAGAAATGCTTTCACGCTTCGTTTCGCCTGCAAAGCAGAAGGAGGTTCTCAAAAATCTTGAAAACGGCAAGGTTGATTTGCTTGTCGGCACCCACAGAATTATAAGCAAGGATATAAAATTTAAGGATTTAGGGCTTCTTATTGTTGATGAGGAGCAGCGCTTCGGCGTTGCGCAAAAGGAAAAAATCAAGGAAAAATTCCCTCGCGTTGATGTGTTAACGCTTTCGGCAACTCCTATTCCCAGAACGCTTAATATGGCGCTTTCGGGCATAAGGGATATGAGCCTCATTGAAGAGGCGCCGGGGGATAGGTATCCCGTTCAAACCTATGTTGTTGAATATGATTTCGGAATGCTTGTTGAAGCAATGGATAAGGAGCTTTCAAGGGGCGGTCAGTGCTATTATCTTCACAATAATATTGAAACGATAGACCACACCGCAGTAAGAATAAAAAAGGCACTTCCCGAGGCAAGAGTGGGCGTTGCGCACGGGCAGATGACTCAGGAGCAGCTTTCCGATGTTTGGAGTGCGCTTTTAAACGGAGAAATAGATATTCTTGTTTGCACAACAATAATTGAAACAGGCGTTGATGTTGCAAATGTGAACACGCTCATTATTGAAAATGCAGACAGAATGGGCCTTGCGCAGCTTCATCAAATAAGGGGCAGAGTTGGCAGAAGCTCTCGCCGTGCGTATGCCTATTTAACATTCACACGGGGCAAGGAGCTTTCGGATATTGCAACAAAAAGGCTTGAAGCCATCAGAGAATATACCGAATTCGGCTCGGGCTTTAAAATTGCAATGCGAGATCTTGAAATAAGAGGCGCAGGCTCTCTTCTCGGAAACCGTCAGCACGGCCATATGGAGGCGGTTGGATATGATATGTATTTAAAGCTTCTCGGCGAAGCGGTTGCAGAGGAAAAGGGAGAAATTAAAGAGGGCGAGGAGGAGCCCGAATGTCTTATTGATTTGCCGATTGAGGCGCATATCCCCGAGGATTATATTGCCTCCACTGCGCAAAGGCTTTCAATGTATAAGCGCATTGCCGCAATAAGAACAGATGCCGACGCAAATGATGTTTATGATGAGTTGAAGGATCGCTTCGGTCTTCCGCCCGCTTCAATAAACGGACTTATAGAAATTTCGCTTATGCGAAACACGGCAGCCACACTCGGAATTTACGAGATAACGCAAAGAAATGGCTCTGTTATGCTCTATATGAATGAGCCGAGGGTTGAATATGTTGTTGCGCTTAATAAAGCAATGAAGGGCAGAGTGCTCCTTTCTGCATCAAAAAAGGCATATATCGCAGTTAAGCTGAATTATGAAGCTCCGCTTGAAGCAGTCAGAAACAGTCTTGAAATAATAAAATCCGTTAATATAAATTCCGAGCAGGAATAAAATTGAATTTTCCGAATAAATAAAAACACCTTGGGGCATAATGCTTTTGAGGTGTTTTTTATGTCAGCAGATTCTAAATCAAAAAACGCAGGAAGAAATTTAAAGGCGCTTTTTTCCGTTGTTTGTGTTTCTGTTATTGCTCTCGGAGTTATAGTTTATTTCACAACAAAGCCGGCAAAGGATGTTAACGAGCCAACAACGGTTGTTGAAACAACGGCGGTTCAGCGTTCCGTTACGGTTGAGGACACAACTGCCGAGGAAACAACGCTTGAGGAAACAACCGCCGAGCAATCAACAAGGGCGGAGGAGTCAACAATGCCGCTTTCGGAGTCAAACACGCCGTATAAAAGCTTTTATCAGTATCCGCTGAACGAGGCTGTTATAAACAGCTATTCGGAGGAGCTTGTTAAAAATGAAACAATGGGTGATTACAGAAGCCACACCGCAGTTGATTTTGAAGCTCAGCAGGGTGCAGAGGTGCGTTCAATCAATGATGGCATTGTTATTGATGTTTATAACGATTCAATGCTTGGAATGGTTGTTGAGATAGACCACGGCGGAAAGCTTGTTGCACGCTATTGCGGATTAGACAGCGTCAGCGTTTCAAAGGGCGATGGGGTTAAAATCGGTCAGCAGCTCGGCACTCTCGGCAGAGTTCCGTTTGAAGCGTCTCTTGAAAGCCATCTTCATTTTGAAACAAGGCTGGACGGAAAATATGTTGATCCGCTCAGCGTTATGGGAAAAACCGAATAATTAAGAAATTGAGAGGGCGTCCTGCAATCAGCAGGGCGCTTTATCTGTTTTGCACAAAATCAAGGGCTGTTTTTCTGTTGTTTTGCGGATTGAAAACAAATGAATGTATTATTATAATATAAGTATAATATTGTTAAAATAAGAAAAGCTTCGGAAAGAGGGGTTTGTATGAAAAAATTAAAACAAATTATATCTGTTTTGCTTTGCGTCGTTATGGCGTTTGGCACCTCTGTTGCCGCTTATGCGCAGGATACTGTTAATTTTGATAAAATTTTTGTTAATCCTGTTTATGAAAGCATTCTTGATGAGGAAGATATTTCCGAAATGCTTGAAAGGGCAGAGGCTCAAAGCAACGAAAATCAAAATGCGTTAAGCTATTCAGCTTCAACAAAAAGCGCCGTTGTTTACACAAGCATTAATTCTGCCGCCGAATATGTTAGAGACAGAATGGTTGAAAGGCAGAATAATATCGTTTTTTCCTACAAAACAACCACAGGCCCCTCGGGAGTTAACGACTTATATAAATCCATAGTAACCGCCGCAACAAGCGAGGAGCTTTCAATCGGCTTTGCAGACGGAGATTATCTTAAATGGTCTTGGGGCGGATATAGAGGCGAAATACAGTATACTTTTTCAAGCGGAGAATATACATATACTTTTAGTTCCGATTTCGTTTATTACACAACCGCCGAGCAGGAAAAACAGGCAACGGCAGTTTTTCAGTCTGTTTATAATGAGCTTAATTTGAGCACCAAAACGGATTATAATAAAATATGCGAGATATATAACTATGTTTGCAAAACCTGCGATTATTATGAGGATGAAACCGATAGCGGCAATAAAAGCCAGTTTACCTCCTACGGAGCAATTGTTAATCACACCGCCGTTTGCCAAGGATATGCAACTGCGATTTACAGGCTTTGCAAAATGGCGGGCATAAAAAGCCGAGTAATAACAAGCACAAATCATGCTTGGAATATCGTTAAGCTTGGGGATTATTATTATAATGCAGACGCCACCTGGGACGATAGCAGCAGGTGTTCATACGATAAAAGCAAGGTAACAGACGGTGTTTTGTGGGGAGATTTTATTAACCACACATATTTTCTTAAATCAGAAAGCGATTTCAGCGGACACCCAAAGGAAGCGGAATACACAACAGAGGAATTCATAAAGGAATATCCTATTTCTCCCGTTTCATATTATTTTTATAAGCATAATTCAGGCACGCAAACTCACAGTGTGTATTGCCCCGTGTGCGATAAGCTTATCAATGCCTCGGAGGCATGCACGATAAAAGACGGAAGATGTATATATTGCACGGTATCCAAGGTAACAGGTCTTGCAACAACGGCAATAGGCTCGGGCGGAAGAACGCTTACACTCTCTTGGAACGCAGTAGAGGGTGCAACGGGATATAATGTTTATGTGTATAATAGGCCTGCGGATAGCTGGACTCTTTTAGGCACCGTTTCAACAAATAAATATATAGACGAAACGGTAACACCAAGCTATGAGTATTATTACAGAGTAGCCGCAGTCAGAGACGGTATAGAGGGCGTTCCAAGCGATACGCTCCACACCTGTGCCGCCTGCGAAACAATGAAAGCTCCGAGCGTTATTGCAACTAATGATAAAACGATACAGGTTGATTGGAATTTGGTTG
>UQSH01000046.1 GCA_900543795.1 uncultured Oscillospiraceae bacterium
CCGCCGTTGTGCTTTGCGGACTTATAAATCCATACGGAATAAAGGCTGAGCTTTATCTCTTTTCCTCATACGGCAATGAGGATATAAATTCACTTATAGGCGAAATGCAGCCAACTAATCTAACAGAGCTATACGGAGTCATCTTTTTTGCGTTTGTAGGATTAATTGTTATATTGTGCATTGCTTATAAAAAGGGAAGCTTTCAAACGCACCACGCCCTGCTGATTCTGGGAACGCTTGTTTTGGCTCTTTCATCATACAAGGGAATGGTATATTTCTTTATCTGTGCGGTGCCGGCAATAACATATTACTTTAAAGATGTTGAGTTTATGATCACACTCTCCTATAAGCCCGAAAACAAAAAAGAGAAACGAACAAGAGGGGCGTTGATAGGAGTTTTCTGCATTTTGCTTTGTGCTCTTGCCGGTACGCTTGTTTATATACAAGACGACACCGAAAGACAGAAGGAGAGCCTTACCATTCCCGAAAAATCGGTTGGCTTTTTAGAGGTGCTTAACGAAGAGGATAAGGAAAATATGGTGCTTTATGCGGGCTTTAACACGGGAGCATATCTTGAATTTAACGGATACAAGCCTTATATTGACGCCCGTGCAGAGCTGTTCCTTGAGGATAATAACCACGAGTTTGATTATTTCTCCGAATATTGCTCACTGATTAACGGCAATGTTTATTATAAGGATGTTCTTGACAAATACGGCTTTACGCACCTTGTTGTTGAAGACAAAAGAAAGCATTTATTAAACTCGCTCCAACACGATTCGGATTATGAGCTGATTTATTCGGACGAATATTATTCGCTTTTCAAAAAAGCACAGTAAAAAAATATAAAAAGGCTTTGGGATTAATTTCCTAAAGCCTTTTTATTTTTTTCGATTTCATTCAAAAAGACAGCCGTTACATATTATTTGGACAATTCCCTTGTGAGTATATCGGCTATTCTTATTCTTGCGTTGCCGTCAACGGGTCCTAATTTAACAACCACATATTCGTTAGTGTCTACTATATATCCGTCATTTGGATATGATGGAATATCTGCATATATTTCATTTGCTTCGAAGTATTGTTCTTTTGTGCACGGAGTTATTGAATATCCAAGATATTCAGCGAATTTATAGTTTTCCGTATTCGCTTCCCCAAACGCGTCTATACCCCATGCCAAATATGATTTTCCTATGCTGTAATACTTTCTGTACTCGGCATTTGTCTCGTGAATATTACCAATATCAACACCCCAATCATATATTTTATATGCAATTGAATTCTCTTTTATTAAATATCTTTTATTTATTTCATTAGGGAAATTATATCGACCAATGAATACAACGGGTTTATCAGTGTTTTTCTTTATAATAGGGTTTGATTCTATGCTTTCAATAACACTTACTTCATTTATATATCTTGCATTCTCGTTTCTTTGAGAAATATTTAGAGAAACGCACTGTCCCGCAATAGCCGCCACAAGTAACACATACGCAACGCTCGTTACCTTTTTTTTATCAAGAGCCATAATCTTTGTTAGTGCTAATAAGAATACACCGGAAATAAAAGGCCCCCAAGCCATCTCAATTCTATATGGAGAAACAACACCCATATAGACAGTAAACATAATAGTGGTAGCAAACATACCTAATTCAATTATCAATAACATGAAATCTTTATGCTTTACCAAATCGATTATTATAATGACCAACAAAACAAAATATGCTATATATAAAAGAGTGAATGGGAAGTAACAGAACACCTTTGAAACAGAATCTTTTACTATTGACGATAAAAAATAATTAACAGATTCACTTAGTGTATTAAAGTTTCCCCAAGCACTTCCCTTGGCCGCAAAATAGTTTGATGGAATTGAAAATATATACTTTACGATTTCTACAGTAGTATAATTTAAAATAATTACGAACATTACAATTGTTGCTTGTAAAAGCATAATATTAAAAATCGTCTTGCTTTTCTTCTCTAAATTCGGATTTTTATAATACCACAAAACTAATACTAAACAAAGCACACAGATATATGCCAAAACAAACGACTCATACCAAGAAAGTGCAAACATTATCAATACAGTTGATAGTATTAAATGATAAAGCTTTCGTTGCTTTTTTAAAGAAAAATATAAAGCAAGAGCAATAAACAGAGTGGCTCCGCCGGTAGCCAGCAAGCATGCCCCGAAAATGAAATACTCGTACATTAATGGATATGTAATGTATAAACAACTAAATATCATTATAGGAAATAAATTCTTTGGTTTTATTATGTTATCAAGAACAACTCCAATAACCAAGATTGCTATTAACAGCAGCACCAATCCGATAGTATCATATAGAGCAAAATTGTGTGATTCTAAATTAATAATTTGTCCAACAATAGTTTGGGTTAATCGGCCTTGTCCAATTAACATGCCATGAATGTATCTGTCAACAGACAGGGCATCTATGCTGATCGGTTGATATACTATAATATACCAATAAGCTAATGTTGCCGTTACAACTAATGGCACAACATACAAAAGACTCCTAATTAGCTTCTTTATTCCTGAAAACAAAGAAACATCTTCTAAAATGCCGTTTTTTTCACTTTCAAATATTTCTGCAAATTGCAATTTCATAATTATTCCTCATCATCGAAATTGATTCGTTCCTCTTCTATTACCAAAGGCCTATTCATCACTCTTGTATTTATGCTCATTATGTACTCACCCATAAATCCCAAGAAGAATAATTGAACAGAGCCTAAAAAAGTTATGGTTATCAATGTTGGAACAGTACCACCGGGAAATCTATTCCACCATATCAGCTTCATAACCAAATATACGATTCCGATTATCGCACTTATGAAAGCAGTTAAGAACCCGAAAAACGATGCCATTCTTAAACCGATTTTCGTATAAGAGGTAAAGCTTAGCATTGCTGCGTCATATAAGGTAAAGAAATTATTATGTGTCTTACCGGCTAATCGTTTTGATTGCGTGTATTCAATATCTTTTCTTTTATATCCCAGCTCTGCTACAATGCCTCTAATAAACGGTGTAGGGTCATTAAGATTTCTGAGAATTTCAATAAAGCTTCTGTCATAAAGGCCAAATCCGGTAAAATGCTCTATCTGTTCAACACTTGACATTTTCTTTATTAACTTGTAATAACATGTTCTAAAGAAACGCATAATCTTGTTTTCTTTACTGGCGGTTTTTATGCCTGTAACAATTTTATATCCGTTCTCCCATTCTTTTACAAAAGCCGGTATAAGCTCAACCGGGTCCTGAAAATCTGCACAAATGGAGATAACACAATCTGTATCCATTTGAAGCATACCATAATATGGGGAATTAAACTGTCCAAAGTTCTTTGCATTGAAAATTGATTTGATTTTTTTATTGTTTTTGCAAATTTCCCTGATTAAAGGTCTTGTTCCGTCGGTGGAGCAGTTATCCATAATAAGAATTTCATAATCGTACTGCGGAAGCTCTGTGGTAATTTCATTTACTACCGCATCGCAAATTTGCACGATATTGTCCTGCTCATTATAGCAGGGAATCATAATGCCAATTTTTTTCATAACGCTATCTCCTGTTTCTTGAGAGTTTTCATTAATAATTTAACAATAGGCTTATTGATTTTGTTAAGAATGAAAGCAACAATTATGGAAACCACTATCGTGCAAATACCCAACAAAAGCATATTTTCAATTTTTAGACGTCTCATTTGGAACATATAGTAAAACAATCCATGAATCAAATACAGTTCATATGAATTATCTCCTATAAAATCCCAAAACTTCTTGAGTCCAAAATTATATCCCGAATAAGCAATAATAACACATATTGGAATAATCGGATTTAATGTGCAGTACTCTGCCACGTTAAAATAACCGCCGATATCTGTACTGTATTTTAATACACCGAAGGCTGCTAACAAAGAGAATAAAATAATGCAATAACAAACCATGAATTCACTACTATTGTATAACCATGCTCAAAAAAGGCTAATAGCACTCCCTTTAATGTCACACTATATTCATCATAATACTTAAATCCATAATTATTTTGGGCATACAAAAAATACAAAACATATAAAACAGCCGCAGATATAAACGGTATACCTAACTTAATGGCATGTTTTGGTACAAATTTTTCCAAATATGCCGAACCTTGTGTTTTTAGTGATGTTATCATTCCATATCCAGACAAAAAGAAAAAAAACAGAAACTGCGAACGCAGATATTTCGGGCATTATTTTCGCTTGTGTTACCCCGTCAACATGGAGCAAGACAATACTTAAAGCACACATTCCTTTTAATGCTAAAATTTTTTCTTTTTCTAAATAATTCAACTTAAATCCGTTTCTTCACCTTTTTGTTCCGATAATGAATAGTAAAACAACAGGTATCAATATCAAATCAGCCATTATTATTTGCTCCTCAAATACCACTCAACAGTATTTTTTATACCTGTTTCAAAATCGACTGTTGGTTCAAAGCCTGTATCCCTCTGCAAATCAGTGATGTCTGCACAAAGATACATAACCTGATTTGGAAAATAATCAACTGCACCAAAATTACATTTGGCATTAGGGCAAGCAATATCACGAATAGTCGTAATATACTCTTTAAGGCTCTTTGTTTTACCTGAGCCAATAGCATAAACTGCGTCAGCTTTTCCTTTTTCTGCAACGAGATAAAAAGCATTTGCAATATCACCGTTGTAGCAAAAGTCCCACTGCTGCTCGCCCTTAGTAAAATCACAGTCCTCGCCGTTAAGAAACTTGATTATCGTGCTCATAACCATAGTGTGAACACCGTCACCGGGACCGTAGGCAGATAATATCCTGCACCATTCGTGGCGAATACCAAGCTGATTGCAGAGGATTCTGCTCATTTTTCCCGAGGCAAGCTTTGCAATGCCATATCCGTTGTCGGGATTAGTAGGGGAATCGGGAGAAACCTTTGTTCCGTCAGGGAGTCTGCCGTTTTCGGCTTGGCTTCCTGCACCCACAAAAACTTCACATCCAAAGCGATGAGCCATCTTAACTGCATCAAGCTCATTTTTTATGTTATTCGTTTGAAGGAACATATCGTTTCTGTCCTTGCCGTAGGGACCTGCCCAAGCAAGATGAAAGAAAGCGTCATATTTCTCGTTATCCGTATTTTGAAAATCAGCCATCTCGTCAAGAGAGCAGTACGCAATTTTCACCAACGGACTTTTTGGTACCTTGTCAATCCTACCCTCTTTACGGACAAGAACGAGTGTTTCAACATTTTCACTTATCAGTTTATTTACAAGTGCGGTACCAACAGCACCTGTTGCACCTGTTACAATAGCTTTTTTCATAAGAATTATTTTTCTTTCTCTTCTTTTTTCTTTGCTCTGAAAGCCCAGAACTTATTAAGGATAAAGTTAAGCGGAATTGTGATAAACAGGTTGATTACCGGCGCAACATAGTCGCTGATGTGACAAACCGAGGTGAAAAACCACAAAAGCACATTGTGGAGCAAAAGTCCTGTTCCGGCATATGACATAAACAGCTTGATAAATGCCTGAATGGGTGAACGCTCCTCCTGTTCCTCTTTTTTGAAAACATAACTGTTGTTCCAGTAAAACGCATTAACTACGCTAAGCACAAATCCTATGACACTTGCAACGTATTTGTTGCAATGAAATGGCAAAAGAATATAGTAAGTGGCGTAGGATATTACCGTATTTGAAAGTCCTACAAGTCCGAACTTAACAAATTGAACAAACCCATTCCAAACCTCGTCCTTTATTTCTTTTTTTGTTATCTTTGTAAAAATATTGCGAAACCAGTCCATAATCGCCTTGATTATGTGCCAGCACCAACGGGCAATTTTAATTATCATAGTAAAATCCCTAAACGTTATTATTCTAAAGGCTTTATAAACATATTTTCAAGTAATTCTTCTCTTGGCAGGAATGGAGCAAGGTCTTCAAGAGGAGGACTTACGATTGTGCCGTCCTCAAGACGTCTTGCGCTGCTCTTAGGCTCCCAAACCTGCTCGGTATCGGTAAAGATTTCGCAGAAAGCGAAGCCTTCTTGAGCGAGAACCTCATCAACCACCTTTTTCATCTCATCATTATTATGAGCAGAATAATACGGCATACCGAAGGCGTTTGCGATTTTTTCAAATTCGGGGAAGGTCAAATCTCCCGACTCGGGACCTATTCCCACCTTTGTATGCTCACTGAAAATATTTGTCTGAGTAAGTCTTATTGAATGATAGCCCTGATTGTTAATAAGGAAAATCTTGATAGGAAGCCTATTTGTAACGATAGTCTGAAGTTCCTGAAGATTCATCATTATTGAGCCGTCACCCTCAAGGCAAATTGTTTTCTGTCTGCCTGATGCAACACAAAGACCGATTGCCGCAGGAAGTCCGTAGCCCATAGAGGCAATGGCGCTGTTTATGATAAAGCGTGTATCCTTTTTGATTGTATAGTTCTGATGACCTACAACGCAGCAGGCACCGTTTGAAACAGCAGTGTAGCTTTTTTCGGGGAGAGAGTCGCTCAAATGCTTAATGAAAGCGAAAACATTTGCAAATTCTCCGCCGTTATTCCAATGTCTTTCAAGGGTAACGGGATATTTCTTCTTCCAATTTTGGCAGGCGTCAAGCCACACCTTGTTATCAAAAACCTTTTTATTTGCAGGCAAAGTCTTATCAAGTTTATCAAGAAAATCTTTGGCATCTGCCCAAACAGGCATATCAACATGGATAGTATGCTTCATCATTTCCGACTTATCAATATCCACCATAATAACCTTGGCTTCTCTTGCCCATGTGTCAAAGCCGTAGCCAACCTGCCTGATAGAAATACGAGTACCGATTGCAACAACCAAATCGGAATTCTGCACGGCAAAGTTACCCGCTCTGTCGCCCATATTTCCGCCTCTGCCGACATAAAGAGGATTGTCGTTTTCAATTAAATCAACACTGTTCCAGTAGGTTACAATTGGGACATTAAGCCTGTCAATTACCTTTTTGAATTCTTCATATCCGCCCGAAAGCCTGATACCGCCTCCTGCATAAATAACAGGGCGCTCAGCATTTTTGATTTCGTCGATAACGGCTTTTACCGTTTCTTCACTAACAGGAGGAGGAAGAAGTGCATCGTCATCTGCAGGGTCATATCCCTCAAGGTCATCTGTTTCAATAACCGTTCCCTGAATATCAACAGGAACATCAACCCATACGGGACCCGGTCTGCCTGTAGTTGCAAGATGCCAAGCTTTTTCGCAAATATATCTGATTTGCTTCGGGTCCTCAACCATAACGGCATATTTTGTCATAGGTTCAACTGATTTTACAATATCGTACTCTTGATCGCCTAACGCTCTAAGGTTGATTTCGGGATTGAGCTTTTGAGCATATCTTGCAGTTGTGATGTATTTTACCTGTCCCGAAACAACGAACATAGGAATTGAATCAAGCCAACCGCCTACAACACCGGTAATGGCATTTGTACCGCCAGGACCTGATGTTACGCAAAGCAGAGCAATTTTATTTTCCAGCCTTGCATATGCCTCTGCGGCAATGGCACAGGCCTGCTCGTGGTGATTATAGGTTGTATGCAAGCCCTCCTGATGACCGAAGGCGTCGTTAAGGTGCATTGCTCCGCCTCCAACAACGGAAAAAGCGTCTGTTACACCGTGATCAACAAGAAATTGTGCAATATAATTTGAAACCTTAATTTTCATATCTTAAACACCTAAAAATATTATATAAAAACACCAATCGGGAAACAGACCTCCCCGATGAAAAAATCAGCACTGAGGACGCCGTTTCCCTATAATATTAACTATAAATTATAAATCACAAGCCTCGATAATGGTCTTAGCCATATAATCTATCATTTCGTCTGTCATACCCGGATATACACCAATCCAGAAGGTATCGTTCATAATTCTGTCTGTAACAGAAAGGTCGCCGATTACACGATAGCCTGTACCTGCTTTTCTCATTTCGTCAAAAACAGGTTGCTTTATAATATTGCCTGCAAATAGCATTCTTGTTTGAATGCCGTGGTCCTCGCAATGCTGAACAATTGTATTTTTTGAAACACCTTCTTTACATGTGATTAGGAAACCAAACCACGAAGGCTTACTGTTTTCACAAGGCTCGGGGAGAATAAGCTTGTCTGCAACAGGCTCAAGCGCCTTGTGAAGTCTGTTGAAATTATGACGGCGTCTTTCAACAAAGCTTTGGAATTTTTCAAGTTGAGCGCAGCCTACTGCCGCTTGCATCTCTGTAGCCTTTAGATTAAATCCAAAGTGTGAATATACATACTTATGGTCATACCCAAGTGGCAGCTCGCCATATTGTTTATCAAATCTATGACCACATAGGTTATCCATACCAGATGGACAAACACAATCTCTACCCCAATCACGAAGTGATTTTGTAATCTTGCTTAATAGTGCATTATTTGTGTATACGGCTCCGCCTTCGCCCATTGTCATATGATGAGGAGGATAAAAGCTCGATGTGCCTATATCACCAAACGTGCCGGTTAGCTTTGTTTCTCCGTCAATAGTATATTGCGATCCAAGAGCATCGCAATTATCTTCAATTAACCATAAATCATGCTTGTCGCAAAAATTCTTTACTGCTTTTAAATCGAACGGATTGCCTAATGTGTGAGCAATCATAACAGCTTTAGTCTTATCCGAAAGAGCAGATTCGAGTTGTGTTACATCAATATTATACTGAGGAATTGTTAAATCAACAAATACCGGTACTGCACCAAATTGAATGATAGGAGCAATAGTAGTAGGAAAACCGGCTGATACAGTAACAACCTCATCGCCTTTTTTTATTCTCTTATCTCCAAGCAAGTGAGAGGTTAATGTCCAAAGTGCAAGTAGGTTGGCTGATGAACCTGAATTTACAAGTGAAACATACTTAACACCTAAATAATCGCCAAACTTCTTTTCAAATTCATTACAATATCTACCGGATGTTAGCCAAAATTCAAGAGCAGAGTCCACAAGATTTGTCATTTCTTTACTGTCAAATACACGGCTAGCATAAGGGATTCTGTCGCCTTCCTTATATGGAGGTTTTGACTTAAAGGTATCACAGTATTCTGCTACCATGGAAAGTATTTCTTCTTTTGCCTGTGCTTCTGTCTTATTTTCAAACATTTACTTCACCGCATCCAAAAATTCTTTTATTTGTCTATCCATTAACTCGGAAATATTCTGACCATTCAAATAGCATCGAGTCCATTCAACTATCTTTTCAACTGTATAATTTATATTCCAAACGGGGGACCAACCAAAAGTCGTTTTAACTTTGGTTGTATCAAGTTTTAGAAAGCTCGCTTCATGAGGAGCGTTTTCTTCACACACATTCTTCCACTTAGCACCATCGCACCATACACTACAAAACAAATCCACTAACTCACCGACAGAAATGCAATCACTATCGTTTGGGCCAACATTATAATAGCCTTGATATCTTTTGTCCTCATATTGCTTTTTCGCAATTAAAAGATACACATATAATGGCTCTAAAACATGCTGGAACGGTCTGGTAGAATAAGGGTTCCTAACTTTTATTTCCTTGCCCGATTCTATGGCTCTAACACAATCCGGAATCAATCTATCATTGGCAAAATCCCCGCCACCAATAACATTACCGGCTCTTGCAGTAGAAATCGCTACATCCATATTATCAAAAAACGAATTTTTATAACTATGAGTTACAAGCTCTGAACAAGATTTGCTATTTGAATAAGGATCAAATCCATCAAGAGGCATATCTTCTGTAAAAGCAATGTCCGCATCGTTATTTTCATACACCTTATCAGTGGTAACATTTAGAAATGATTTTACATTGCTGCTGTTTCTAATACACTCGCAAACATTAACGGTGCCCATAACATTAGTTTCGTATGTATATCTTGGTTTATTATAACTTTCTCTGACGATAGGCTGTGCTGCTAAATGAAAAACTATTTCCGGCTTTTCCTCGTCAAAAACATATTTTAAACTTTCATAATCCCTAATATCTGCTATATAAGATTTTATTTTAGCTTCGATACCGGACAAATTATAAATGCTTGGTGTTGTGTTTGGTTCAAGAGAATAACCAACCACGTCCGCACCAAAACAAACCAGCATTTGACATAACCAAGTACCTTTGAATCCTGTGTGACCGGTTACTAATACTTTTTTTCCTTTATAAAATTCCATATTACCAAATCTTCCAAGGAGCATTTTCGTTTCTCCACATATCTTCAAGTTGATTTTTTTCTCTCAATGTGTCAACAGGCTTCCAAAATCCATCATGAATATAAGCATTCAATTTTCCTTCTTTTGCTATTGATTCAAGCGGCTCTTTTTCAAATACTGTTTCATCGTCATCAATATAATCAAAAATTTCCGGCTCCATAACCATAAATCCGGCATTAATAAGTGTGCCGTCCATCGCATCCTTTTCTCTAAACGATGTAACATTATACTTTTCGTCAAGATTAACACATCCAAATCGTTGTGCAACCGACACTGCAGTTATAGTACCGATACAATCCGAATCATTATGAAATCTTAACAGCTTATCTAAATCAACATTAGCAACGCCGTCCCCATAAGTTAAGAAAAACGGTTCACCATGAATAAAATCCTTTATTCGCTTAATGCGACCGCCTGTCATCGTATCAAGTCCCGTATCTACAACGGTTACACGCCAAGGCTCAGCATATTCTGAATGAATAGTAACCTTGTTAGAATTCCTGAAATCAAATGTAACATCTGAACAATGCAAAAAGTAATTAGCAAAGTATTCTTTTATGATGTACTGCTTATACCCGGCACAAATAATAAAGTCATTATATCCCTGTGCGGAAAAAATTTTCATAATATGCCATATAATTGGAAATCCACCAATTTCTACCATAGGTTTTGGTTTGTTCTGACTTTCTTCGCTTATTCTTGTTCCATATCCACCGGCTAAAATTACAACCTTCATATTACTGCCCTCACCACAAAAAACATCCTATTATTTTAATTATATCATATCATTATATAAAAAGATATATGTATTATAAAAAATCTTTATATGGTTAATTGTTTTTTTATATATAATGTACAAATAAAATTAGAGGATGCGTGAGCATCCTCTAATTTTGTATTAAAATCTATTCAGATTAGTTCTTATCGGCGATAGCTGCCTGAGCTGCTGCAAGGCGTGCAATTGGAACACGGAACGGTGAGCATGATACATAATCAAGACCGATTTCGTGGCAGAACTCAACTGAGCTCGGGTCGCCGCCGTGCTCGCCGCAAATACCGCAATGAAGATCGGGGCGGGTTGCCTTACCGTTCTTAACAGCCATCTTCATAAGCTGGCCAACGCCATCTTGATCAAGCTTTGCGAACGGATCGTTTTCAAAGATTTTAGCATCATAGTAAGCATTGAGGAACTTACCTGCATCATCACGGCTGAAGCCGTAGGTCATCTGAGTAAGATCGTTTGTACCGAAACAGAAGAATTCAGCTTCTTTTGCAATTTCGCCGGCAGTTAATGCTGCACGCGGAATTTCAATCATTGTGCCTACTTCGTATTTCATATCAATGCCTGCTGCTGCGATTTCAGCATCTGCTGTTTCAACAACAACAGTCTTAACATATTTAAGCTCTTTAGTGTCGCAAGCGAGCGGAATCATAATTTCAGGGCAAACATTCCAATCAGCATGTGCCTTCTGAACATTGATAGCCGCACGGATAACAGCCTTTGTTTGCATTTTTGCGATTTCGGGATAAGTAACAGCAAGACGGAGTCCGCGATGGCCCATCATCGGGTTGAACTCGTGGAGTGAAGAAATGATATTCTTGATTTCTTCAACGCTCTTGCCCTGTGAGACTGCAAGCTTCTTGATATCGTCTTCCTCTGTTGGAACAAACTCGTGAAGAGGAGGATCAAGGAAACGGATTGTTACAGGGCAGCCTTCAAGTGCTTCATAAAGAGCCTCAAAGTCATTCTGCTGATAAGGAAGAATCTTTTCAAGAGCAGCTTCTCTTTCTTCAACTGTGTCTGCGCAAATCATTTCACGGAATGCGGCAATTCTGTCTTCCTCGAAGAACATATGCTCTGTACGGCAAAGGCCAATACCCTCTGCGCCGAGCTCTCTTGCCTTCTTTGCATCGGCAGGAGTATCTGCGTTTGTGCGAACCTTAAGAGTTCTGAACTCATCAGCCCAGCCCATAATTCTGCCGAAGGTTCCTGCGATAGTAGCGTCAACAGTAGGAATAATACCGTCATAGATATTACCTGTTGAGCCGTCGATTGAAATATAATCGCCCTCTTTATAGGTTTTACCTGCAAGAGTGAACTGCTTGTTTGCTTCATCCATAGCAATGTCGCCGCAGCCTGATACACAGCATGTGCCCATTCCGCGAGCAACAACGGCAGCGTGAGAGGGCATACCGCCGCGAACGGTAAGAA
>UQSH01000047.1 GCA_900543795.1 uncultured Oscillospiraceae bacterium
TGTGGTCAAAGGATTCTTCATTCAAAACAGGCACAAGCTATAAATACATAACAGGCCATAGCAAAAACAGCTACACAATCAGCGTTCCCTCAGGAGCTAATCAGTATTATGTTCGTGTTCGTGCTTGGAGAAACTGGCCGACAGGCTATGTTTACGGCGCTTGGTCAAACGGCACAAAGGCATAAAAAAATACTTTTATTAGGAACGCCGATACGGCGTTCCTTTTTTGTGCTTCAAAATAGCAAAACACAACCGTATCCCATTTGCCTTACTCAACATTCCGTTACACTAACGATAATAATCCAAACCACGATTTATCGTGGAAGATATTGCCCTAATTCTTTGTCAAAATAAAGGAAAGAAATATTGCAAGATTAAAGCAAATATGATAAATTATATAAAAAAGAGAAAGAACAGTATTGAAGAAAGAAAAAACACTAATATTATCATCCGCAATTGCAATTATATACACAATTTGGTATATGCATTTCGGAGAGCTAACAACTAACGCAGGTGCGCTTTCAAAAACAGGCCTGCGCCACCCTGTTTATTTTGCGATATGGGGATTGCTTACATACACCGCCCTTCATTTTGGCATTCTTTACACGCAGTCATTACTGTGTAAAATCCAAAAATATCAATACGCTTTATCGGCAATAGCATTATTAGGAATGATTTTAACAATAACCTGCCGATTTGATTATTCGCTTAAAGCAGAATATTACTTACATTGCGCCGGTTCTCTTTGCTTCTCTGCTTTAACGGGAATTAGTGTTTTTTCGGTTTTCCTGATAAACTTTAAAAAATCTATTTATTTTAAGGTGTTAACTATAATAATCGGATTAATTTTGATCGTCGATTTAGTTTTATTGCTGATATATAAGGAAACCGCCTTAATCGAAGCAATACCTGTTTTATTCGGGCTTATAATATTGCCTGTTACTGCGCTTAAATACAGAAACATCAATCAAAAAACAAAGGAATTTCAATATGCTTCATAACGAACTTGAAGGTCTAAACAGATACCCCTTTCACATGCCGGGACATAAAAGAAACACTCAATTCGGCATAACAGCCTGTGAAAAGGACATAACCGAGATTGACGGCTTTGATAATCTTCACTCCCCTGCCGGACTTATTAAGGAGATTGAGGACAGACTGGCTTCTGTTTACAAAGCAGAAAAATCCTTTATGCTTATTAACGGTTCAACGGTTGGTATTCTTGCTTCAATTTTTTCCGTTTTAAAAGAAAACGACACCGTTTTAATTGCAAGAAACTGCCACAAAAGCGTTTATAACGCCTGCTATTTGCTGAAGCTCAAAATTGCTTTTATTGAGCCCGAATACGACTGCGAAAACGGATTTTACAAAGGCGTATCGCAGGAATCGTTTAACGATGCACTTAATAAGCACAAAAACGCAAAAGCAGTTATTATTACCTCCCCTACATACGAAGGATTTGTTTCAAGCATAAAAACCGATTTACCGTTGATTGTTGACTGTGCACACGGGGCTCATTTCGGCTTTGGAGGATTTCCGAAATATCCAAAGGCCGATATTGTTATTTCCAGCCTGCACAAAACACTCCCCTCCCTTACTCAAACGGCGGTTTTAAATGTGTATAATAAAAAATACATTCCTCTTGTTAAGCGTTATCTTGATATTTTTCAAACAACCTCGCCAAGCTATGTACTTATGAGCTCTGTTTCAAAATGTGTTGAATTTCTTGAAAACAGCCGGAGTGCTTTTGATAAATACGAAAAAATGCTTGATGATTTTTACAAAATAAGCTTAAAGCATCTTGAAATCATAAAAGCAGACGACAAGGGCAAAATTGTTTTATCCTGCTCAAAGGCTAATATAAATGCAGTTGATTTGGCAGATATTCTGCGCTGCAAATACGGCATAGAGCCTGAGGCGGTCAGCAACACATATATAATATTTATGACCTCTCCTGCTGACACACAGGACGGCTTTGATTTATTAAAAAAAGCTCTTAAAGAAGCTGATGAGGTGCTGATTGAAAGGAAGCCCGAAGCGTTTTCAAAGCCCTTGCGCTTTGACGGCGAAGCGATTATTGAATATGCGGAAAAAAGCAAAAAAACAGAGCTTTCACAATCCGTGGGAGAAATCAGCGCAGAATATGTTTTTGCCTATCCGCCTGATATTCCGATTATTATTCCTAATCAAAAAATAACCGAGCAATGCGTTATTGAAATATCAAAAATGATCAAAAACGGAATAAATATAATAAGCGACAGTAATTTACTTCCCGACTATATATTGACAAAAGAGGTTTAATAATATAAAATATATACAAATTAAATTCTAATGGAGGAATAGATAAATGAAAAGAATTAACACTTTAAGCTCACGCAATCTTTGCGAGTCTGCAAAAAAGGGTGGCTGCGGCGAATGCCAGACTTCCTGCCAGTCAGCAAGCAAAACTTCTTGCTCTGTTGCTAATCAGAAATGCGAACAGCTTAAAAAATAATTTTGATTATGATTTTCGGCGGTATGCATTTTACCGCCGTTTTTCTTTGGAGAGACATTATGATACACGCTTACAAAATGAACGGATATAATATAATTATCGACCAAAACAGCGGATGCGTTCATTCTGTTGACGAGGTTGCCTTTGATATTATTACAAGATTTGAAAAAGAGAGTAAGGATAGCATAAAAGCCTTTATTCTTGAAAAATACAAAAGCAAGGACGATGTTACCGATGAGGATATTGAGCTTTGCTTTTCAGACATTGAGGCACTTATTAAGGACGGTAGGCTTTTTGCAGAGGACACCTTTGAAAAAACCGCAAAAGAATTTAAAAAACGCCAAGGAGTTTTAAAGGCAATTTGCCTTCATGTTGCTCACGACTGCAACCTTGCCTGCAAATATTGCTTTGCCGGAAAGGGCGAATATGACGGACCAAAGGGTCTTATGAGCTTTGAAGCAGGAAAAAGAGCACTTGATTTTCTTATTGAACAAAGCGGAACAAGAAAAAACCTTGAGGTTGACTTTTTCGGCGGAGAGCCCCTGCTTAACTGGGATGTTTGCAAAAGGCTTGTTGAATACGGAAGAAGCAAGGAAAAGGAATGTAATAAAAATTTCCGCTTTACTCTTACAACAAACGGCATTTTGCTCAACGATGAGATTATTGATTTTTGCAACAAAGAAATGGGCAATGTTGTTTTATCTCTTGACGGAAGAAAGGCAACACACGACAGGCTAAGGATTTCAAGAAGCGGCAAGGGCTCTTACGATTTGATTATTGATAAATTTAAGAAATTTGCAGATTCAAGAAATCAAAAGGATTATTATATGCGCGGAACATACACGCATTATAACACCGATTTTTCAAAGGATATAATCAGTATGGCAGACGAGGGCTTCAAGGAGCTTTCAATAGAGCCTGTTGTTTGTTCACCGAACGAGCCGTATGCACTTAAAGAAAGCGACCTGCCTGTTTTAAAGGAGCAATACGAAATTCTTGCAAACGAAATGCTCAGGCGATACAGAAAAGAAAACGGATTTACCTTTTATCACTATATGATTGATTTGGACGCAGGCCCCTGCATAGTTAAAAGGGTTTCCGGCTGCGGAGTCGGCACAGAATATATGGCGGTTACACCAAGCGGAGAGCTTTATCCCTGCCATCAATTTGTTGGCGATGAGAAATTCCTTCTTGGCGATATATGGAAAGGTGTTACAAACAAGGAAATACTTGAACAGTTTAACGAATGTAATGTTTATTCACATAAGGAATGCAAGGATTGCTTTGCCAAGCTATATTGCAGCGGCGGATGTGCCGCAAACGCATATCACACAACGGGAAGCGTTAACGGAGTTTATGATTTCGGCTGTGAGCTTCACAGAAAAAGAATTGAATGTGCCGTTATGTTAAAGGTTGCCGAGGCAGAGGAAGGCTTTAAGGTTGAATATTAATTTAATTTTACAATAAATTAATTGATTTATTGCTGCAAATAATTTAATATATAATCAATATATAATTGCTATAATATTCAAAAGGTGATTTTATGAACAATAAGGAATTATACGAAAGCAAATTAGTAACCGCAGAGGATGCAATAAAGCTAATTAAAGACTCAGACAGAGTTGTTACGGCCTTTGGCTGCGGAGAGCCGCTCGGCATTGAAAGAGCACTTGCCGATAATTATATGAATTATAAAGATGTTCAAATTATAAATATGCTTATCTTGGGAGATACTCCGTGGATAAGCGATAAAATGAAGGGCCATATTTCATATAACTCCTTCTTTGCTTCGGGCTCTAACAGAAAAGCTATTTCAACAGGTGCGGCTGAATTTACAACCTGTCAGTTTTATGAAATTCCCATGGTTTTAAAGGATGTCATTAAGCCGAGAGTTGCTATTTATTCTGTTTGTCCGCCTGACGAAAACGGATATGTTTCTCTTGGAACAACTTGTGATTACATTGAAACAACTCTTGCTCACTGCGAAGTTAAAATTGCGCAGGTAAACAAATTTGTTCCGAGGTCGCAGGGCAAAACGGTTAAGCATATTTCCGATTTTGACTGCTTTGTTGAAATTGACGAGCCTCTTCCCGAGGTGCCTTCCGTACCGCTTACCGATGTTGAAATCGCAATCGGTAAAAACTGTGCATCGCTTATTAATGACGGCGACTGCATTCAGCTTGGAATCGGAGGAATACCTAATGCTATTTGCGAGGAGCTAAAAAGCAAAAAGGATTTGAGCCTTCATTCCGAAATGGTTGGAGATGGAGTTGTTGACCTGCTTGAAAGCGGAGTTATAAACAATAAATATAAAAACACTCATCCCGGAAAAACCGTTTTGGGATTTGCATTCGGAACAACGAAGCTTTTCGATTATATTGACAACAATCCGGATGTGCTTATGATGCCAATTGATTATGTTAACTATCCGCCTAATATTGCGATGATAGATAATATGGTTTCGGTAAATTCCTGCTTGCAGGTTGATTTACAGGGACAGGTTGTTTCCGACACAATCGGATTAACACAATTTTCCGGCGTCGGCGGTCAGGTTGATTTCGTTCGAGGCGCAACAATGAGCAAGGGCGGAAGATCCATAATTGCAATGACCTCAACGGCAAAGCACGGTACGATTTCAAAAATCGTTCCCACCATAACAGAAAATTCTGCCGTTACAACAACAAGAAACGATGTTAACATTGTTGTTACGGAATACGGAATTGCTCACCTAAAAGGAAGAACGCTTAAAGAGAGAGCAAGGGCGTTGATAAAAATTGCTCATCCTGATTTCAGAGATGCTTTATGCGATGAATTTGAAAAGAGATTCAACGAAAAGGCATTTTAAAACAAAAAATTAATTTTTTATAAACAATCGTTCAATTATTTAAAAAAATATTGTGCGATTGTTTTTTTTGTGATAAAATAACCTCGTTTATTAACAAACTAACAAATTTGTAAGGAGAGCAAGATGTCAATTATTAAAAAAGAGCATTTCGGAATAGCAAGAAAAATCGTTTCAAATATGACCTCTGAAAGCTGGGAGCAAATTCCCCATGCCGTTATCAGCTATGAGGCTGATGTTACCGATTTTCTTAAAGAATGTAAAAAGCTTAATGAAGGGGTTACCGATAAATCAAAAAGAATAACCATCAACACGGTTATGATTAAGGTTATATGTGAGGGCTTAAAGGCTGCTCCGAAAATGAACTGCACACTTCGCTTCAACAGAAAGCTTGTTCGCGGCACTCTTAATTATCATGACAACATTGATGTTTCAATGCCTATGATACTTCACACAGGCGAAATGATGACTGTTAATATGCACGATATGGGCAATAAAACCCTTGATGAAATGACACAGGCAATTAACGATACGATTCGTAGAGCAAACAATAGCGATATGAGCGAGGTTATGTATCAGGTTTCATTGGCAAACACGCTTGACGGACTTAAAGAAGGTAAAATTGCTCAGACAATTCGCAGACTTTACGGCTCGAAAATGCCGGGCAAGCATAAGGTGCACACGCTTTCAGGAAGCAAAAAGAAAAAATACTATTCAATTCCGGTTAATGACAGACTTACAAGGCACGATATTGAACAAGGAACAACAACGATTTCCAACATAGGCTCGATTGGCAGAAATCACAAGGGTATGTGTTTATTGCTTGAAATAATACCTCCTCAAACAACTGCCTTCTGCATTAATTCAGCACAGAGAAAGCCCATCGTTGTTAAGGATGAAAACGGAGAGGAAAAAATCGAAATCAGAACGGTTATGCCGATAACAATTGCCATTGATCACCGCTCGCTTGACTATGGTGATTGCGTTCCGTTTATCAATAAGCTCAATGAGATTTTTGAAAATCCATCAATCGTTCAAGATTGGAAATAATTTTAAGCAGTCCCTTTTACGGGGCTGCTTTTTTGCATAATTATTCTTGCTGCACAAGAATCCTACCATCTTTTAATCTCAATTCAGCAAAAAATAACCCCCCGGTTCTACCGGGGGGGAACAAAAGCTTAGTAAAAACATAAGCAGTTAAGATCAACTATTTCTTTTTTACCTTATTAAGCATTGCGTTAGTTTTAAGGATTTGCTCCTTACTGAAGCCTCCGCCAATCATCATAATAACTCGCTTAATAGTAAAGCCCTTTGCCATTTCTACCATTGTTTTGTTAATCTTAAAGCCGGAAACACTCAATCCGTCTCCCTTTTTCTCGCCATTCTTTGGTTTCAACGAATCCTTTAGCATAAGGATAATTCTTAATGCACAGATTTTTCCTTTAAAGGTTGAAAGAATATCTCCGATGGTGTCATTAATGGAATAATAGCCTGCGGGCGTTTCTATTTCAAACCAGTTGATAACTGCGCCCTCTTCTTTAAGCCTGTAATCCTCATTAAAAGCATCAACCTTTTTAATAACGCTTGAATCGGTTAATTCTCCTGCCTTTGCCGTAATTTGAGATTCACCGACATTTTTAACGGTAAAATAGAAGAAGGGATATTTTCCTTTTGTCTGTCTGCCAACACTTTCGCCGTTTACAAAAAGCTCAACCTCAGGCTGATTTGAATAAACCGTAATTTTCGTTTCGTCCTCTACCCTGTCAACATATCTTTTTGAGCAAATATGAAGCATGGGCTTATCCGAAAGCCAAGCCTGATAAGCATAAAATGAATCTTTTTTATACTTACGGTCAAAGGTAACAAGGCCTTTATGGTTCATACCGTTTTCGCCGCCCTCGGATCTTGCGTCTGCGGCGAAATCAAACATATTCCAAACATGAGTTGCCCAAAGATAAGGCATATCAATTATCTGCTTAATCAGCTCCTCGTGGTAATAAGCCTGATACTCTTCACTGTAATCTCCCTGCTCGGGGTTTGAATTATGCCAATTAAGAGCCTCGCAGCCGTATTCACTTAAACCTATAACCCTGTTTGGATACTTTTTATGGAACGCATCAAACCAAGTTTTATACATATGAACATTGCCGCCATACCAGCCAAAATAATGGTTATATGAAACTATATCGGTTAGATGAACGATTTCCTCATCTTGAGAGCACATTGTTAAAACAGCCATAGTTGTCGGCCTTGTTTTATCAAGTGAGTGAACAAGGTCATTAAGCTTCTTATGGTTATTAATAAGGCTCTTATCGGCGGCACCGCCCATTGTTATTTCATTTGAAATTCCCCAGGTTACAATGCAGGGATGATTATAATTTTGATATATAAGCTCCTTCATTTGAGAAATCGTGTTTTCAAGACCGTTTTCCATATGCCTTGAAATATAGGGAATTTCCGCCCAAACAACAAGACCCTTTTCATCGCAAAGGTCATAGAAATCCTGCGAATGCTGATAATGAGCAAGACGAATTGTGTTTGCTCCAAGTTCACAAATTAAATCAATATCCTCCTTATGATGCTCATATTTTAAAGCGTTGCCTATTTCGGGACGGTCCTGATGGCGGGAAACGCCTCTTAAAGGATATTCCTTACCGTTAAGAATAAAGCCATTTTTCGGATCCATTTTAAAGGAACAGCAGCCGAAGCGGCAGGATATTTCATCAACTGCCTTGCCGTTATCCATAAGCTTTGCTTTCAGTGAATATAGGAACGGGTCCTTTGTTCCGTTCCAAAGATGAACATTCTCAATAACAAAATCAACACTTGGATTTTTTCCGTTGGCAGATTTTGAAGCTATTGCCTCCCCGTTGGCAAGAACAGTAAATTCCACCTCTCCGTCGCAATAAGCACAAACATTAACATTTGCATTTGCACCCTCAACAACAGGTGTTACGGTTAATCCCGGTGCGGCATAATAATCAAGATCAAAATGCTTTTCCTCAACGCCTATAAGCTTAACATCTCTGTAAATTCCGCCGTAAAAGGTAAAGTCCGCAACCTGAGGATAAACCCTGTCATTTGGACTGTTATCTGCAGAAACTGCAAGAATATTTTCATCAAGTATTTTATCAAGCTTTACTCTGAACGAGGAATATCCTCCGTCGTGAGATGTGATTTTTTCTCCGTTCCAAAAAACCTCTGCACTTGAATTAACTGCATCAAATTGAAGATAATTAACAGGCGAGTCCCCTATTTCCTCCTTCGTCAGCTTTCTAACATAAAAGCATTTTCCTCTGTAATAACCGTTTCCGCCGTCCTGTCCGTCAACTCCGTTCCAAGTGTGAGGAAGTGTTACACTTTCCCAATCGGCAGGAATTGAGGAGGGAGCGCCCTGTGCTTCCTTTGAAAAGTACCAACCGTCATTTATAACCTTAACAGTTCTCATACTTATATCCCCTTTACAAATTTATTTATCCTAATAATTATATAATAATATTATATTTTTTTCAACCATAATGAAAAAAGTTTATATTTTCATAGATAAAGTGGTATGAAACACACCGAACTGTTTTATTAACGCTCAGACCTTCACGGGTTAAAGTCCTGATCAATGTGAAAAAAAGCACATACCCCAAAGGGTATGTACTGCTTGTAGAATCAAACAATGATTTTGTTTGAGCAATTGGTTTACAACCTTGCGATTTGAGTTGTCAAGTTGTAACTTTAATGCCCATATTCTTTTACCTCTTTTTTAATATTTTAAAATTATCATAGACTTGATAATTATTATAGTGATATAATATAATTACTCCAATAGCTCTAAATTATAATCGCTTAACAATTCATTGACTTCAATTAGGTTTGAACCCTTATTAAGGCAATAAATAAATACACTGTCTCTTGGATTACGGGCATATAAGTCAGAGGAATTTGCGATTTTTAAAAGCTTTCTTGTTTCTAAAACATTCAAACCCATTCCAAAAGCGAGCATAATCATTTTATCTCTGGAAGGGTTATCTTTATTACCATTAAAGATTTGATATGCATAATTCTTATCAATATTGCTCTTTGTGATTACTTCACTCTTTTTGAGCTTCTTATCATTTAACAGCAGCTCCAAATATTCTGAAAGTGATGAAAATACAAGCTCGTCTATTTCTTCCTTGAAATAATCGCGTATTGATTTTTTGTTCTTTAGAATTTCTAATAATTCTTCTGTTGTCTTTTTCATAAGGGCTTCCTTTATTGTGCCGGGAGGTTACCACATAGCACTATAATTATGATAGAATATTTTTATTGTTAAATCAAGGTGTTTAGTGTGAAAAATCATACTAAGCCGATTGTTCTACATTTGAGGCACCCAAAATTCCCGATAGAAATTTTTAAAAACCTATTTGCAGTCGGAAAGGCTATGGAAAATAAAATGAATTATGAAATAATCAAAAATCTAAATGACCAAACTAAAATAGCAAAGTACGGTGAAGAGCTTTTTGTGCTTAAAGAAATTCCTTTATCCGATACTGACATATACAAGAAATTGATTAACCTTAATTGCAGCAATATAGTTAAATTCTATGATACAGTTACAATTGACGGCCGTTTCTTTGTCGTTGAAGAGTATGTAAACGGAATCACTCTAAAAGACCATATTGATACAATAGGCTGTCTTGATGATGAGCAAACAAAGTATATTGCTCTGCAAATTTGTAACGGGCTGAAAGAAATTCACAAGCTTGGTATAATACATAGGGATATTAATCCAAATAATATTATGATTACTTCTAATGGAACTGTAAAGATTATTGATTTCGGAATAAGCAGAACCGTTAAACGAAATCAAAGCTTTGATACAGAAATATTGGGAACACAGGGCTTTACAGCACCTGAACAATTCGGTTTTCATCAAACCTCGGCTAAATCAGATATTTACTCTGTTGGTGTACTAATAAACTATATGAAAACTAAACAGCTTCCGGGTGTTAAGCTTACGAATGGCTGGCTCAGTGAAATTGTATTGAAATGCACTCAAATAGATGAAATAAACAGATATGATGATATTGATGATTTAATCAAATCAATAGAGAAGAAAAATAAAGCTAACCACTTTTTCAAATCCATTCCCGGATTTAGGAAAGGAGTATGGTGGCATTATATCATTGCCATTCCATATTACATAACATTATTTGTTTTTTTACTCTTTTCTTTAATTACCGGAATATCGGTTAAAGATAGTATCCTTACTTTCGGTTTCTTTTTCTTTGCCTTTGCTTTACCCGTACCAATACTAACGAATTACTATAATTGGACAAGTAGATTTGAGTTTATCAAAAACAAAACAAGGTTTAGAAAAATCCTAATTCAAATTGCTTTTGCCTGTTTATCTGTTGTCGTTTCTTTTATCTGTATTATAGCAGATACAAATCCTTAAATGTTGTGCTGTGAGCACACCAAATCTCTTTTTTATTGTTGTATAATAAAATCATCAAATAAAAAAGAGTTTCTGAAAAAGATAATACCAATTTTTTTCTTTACAGCATATATGATATGGACATTTGTTTCTTGTATTTTTGCAGAAAATAAAAAAAATGTATTTGAGGGAACAGGATATAGAAAAGAAGGATATTTTATGTATTTAAATTATGCAGGATTCTTTTTATGTGCATTTTTGCTTGATTCAGACCAGTTAAGGAAAATAATTTTAAATACAATCATTGTTGTTACAACATTAATGTCAATTTTGAGCTTGTGTGTGAGCATGAAAATAAATCCTGTATTTTTTAATATGTATTTTTTAAATACAAGTCGTAAAAAAGCTTATTTTTCACAATTTAATCATTATGGATATTTTTTGATGATATCATTGATGGCTTGTTTTGGAATGTATGTGACAGAGAAAAATAAGAAAATAAAAGTTTTATATTTAATATGTTTTGCATTTATAAGTTATATGTTGATATATAACAATACATTTGGATGTTATCTTGCTGTTACAATATCAGTTATTTCGTATACAGTGTATAGCATTATTAAACGAAAAAATGCTGTAGCAGTATTAATAGCAATATCAATTTTTGTGATATTATCATGCACTATAAAACAAGATTATAAAATTTTAGCTTTTGATAATATAAGGCAATTTGGAAATGATTTTAAAACTATAATATACAAAATTCTAAATAAAGATGATGAAAAAATTGAAAAAGAATTTGAAAAAACAGGTACTTACAGAATGGTACTTTGGAAATATGGATTGCAATTTTTTGCTGAAAATCCAATTTTGGGGTATGGACCGGACAATTTAGGAACTAAATATGATTCGGTTGGAATAACTGACCAAGATAGACCACACAATTTATTGATACAACTAGCAACAACATCTGGGTTACCAGGATTGATTTTATATGTAATAGCTGTTGGAATAATTATAATAAAAGGAATAAAAGAATTTTTAAAAAAAGATGAAAAAGGACAAGTATTCTTGTTGGTTGTTATAACATATTTAATATCAGCAATGTTTGGAAATTCAATGTATTATACTTCGCCATATTTCTTTATATTTTTGGGATTCCTCATGAACTCAAATTTTTATGATAAAAAAGAGTTAAAAGGGTAAAAAAGTACGAATATTTACATTATTCGTACTTTTTTTACATAAAATTGGCATAATTTTGTCAAAAAAATTGCAAAATTTGTAAAATAATGTTACAATATTAGAGTATGAATTATACGCAAGTATATAATTATAAAAAAGGATGTTAAGAAAAATGGGGAATTTAACAAACGCTCAGAAATCAATCTGGGTTACAGAACAATACTACAGAGGAAGTAGCATAAACA
>UQSH01000048.1 GCA_900543795.1 uncultured Oscillospiraceae bacterium
ATATGATTTTCTGTATTCGCTCGGAGTTTTGCTCATTTCAATTCGTGTTACGATTATGTTAATAATTGCGTTGCAATTAATGAAATATTTGTGTAAGTTCACAAGAGATAATTGAATTTTCATTGAAAAATTAGGAATATTGTGATATACTGATATATGTACTTAATTATATTTTTTTATAAATGATGCGATAGCCGGTTCAAAGTTGTCGTCAAAGCCTGTCGACACGGAGCATCCGTTTGTATAAGAGTAATAAGAGAGGGAAAGATTATGAAAACGATGGAAAAGAAACGCTTCGGCGTAGGAAAGATTATACTTTGTATATTGGCGTGTATTATTTTTATTTTTGCTTTGGGCAAGGTGGTTTTTATTAATTGGCATTCAAGCCCTGAAAACATAATGAAATTCGATACGGATAACAAATACATAAATAATTCCTCAACACCGTATGTCAGTGCTCACAGAAGCGGTGGCGGAATCGAACCTGAGGAGTCAATGATTGCATTTGAGAATTGCATTGAAAATCCTGATTTTAATGTTGATGTTTTCGAATTTGATTTGCATATCACAAAGGACGATGTTCTTATTTTGCTTCACGACGACACTCTTGAAAGAACAACCGATTGCGAAAGTGTTTTGGGTGTTGCCGATGCTGCACCTGAAAACTATACATACGACGAACTGCGCCAGCTAAACATCGGTGCAAAATTTGAAAATGAAAACGGTGAAATGCCCTATGCCGATATTCCACAAAATGATTTGCCTAATGAGTTGAAAATATTAAGAGTTGAGGACATCCTTGATTATCTTATGGCACACGGTGATTTTGATTATATTATCGAAATCAAAAACAGTGGAGAACTTGGCTGCAAGGGAGTAGATATTCTATATGGAATTTTGCAGGAAAGAAATCTGCTTGACGATGTGATTTTCGGCTCATTCCACGAGGAGGTTTCGCTCTATGTTGATGAGCATTATCCCGACTTGAAGCGAAGCGCAACCATAAAAGAGGTTTTGAGCTTCTTTTCTGCGGCTATTAAAAATGACAAAGACTTTGAAGCAAATTATGTTGCGCTCCAGGTTCCGTACAATATGCCGTGGAGAATAGCCGCAAATCTCGGTACGGCAAGAATGATTAACTATGCCCACGAGCATAATATCGCCGTTCAGTATTGGACAATAAATGACGAAAAGCAACTCGAATATCTCGCATCAATCGGTGCCGATTGTATTATGAGCGACTACCCCGACAGGCTTTACGAAATAATCCACGAAAGCGATAATAATAATTAAAAAAAGAATAACCAAATGAAAACCGAGATTCTCATTTTTATTGAATCTCGGTTTTCTTGTAAAACAACTTTTTTCAGCCATTTTTAAACATATTGTCAGATTGTCAGTAAGTCTTTCCAATTTTCAGGAAATCCCATTAACTCAATTTGTACATATTCATAATTATCAAACAGGTTTTCGATTTCGTCAACAAAATAATTCCAATGTTTGTATGAAAATAACCATTTCGATTTTCAAAATCCATAGATTTATGCCTGATTTTTGGTGTCTCTCAAGTGTCTCACTAAAGATTTTATCATATTTTAACAAGCCGAAAAATATAGCTATTTTAGGCTATTTGTAGCAATTTTGGGACAAAAAAGAGCAGAAACAACTGAATTTCAGCGATTTCTGCTCTAATTGGCAGAGGTATGAGAACCTGCCTTGCAATATGCAAAGCAGAACCTCGGCGTTCGCAGGCTTTGCCTGCTCGTCTAATAGGATTCTTCGAATCCTTAATTTCTTTCAAGAAAGAAAAACAGACACCCTAATAGGTGTCTGTTCCTCTTTGGCAGAGGTATAAGGATTCGAACCTTAAATAACGGAGTCAGAGCCGCACAATGCTTCATATAAAATGCCCATTTCAAGCACGTTTCAAGGCTCTCGTATCTCTCAAATGTCTCTGTGAATTTTTTTCGAATCTTTTGCCTCTAAATATTCGATTTTAATACTACGAATTACAGTGCAAATCGTATATGTCTTACTCATTAGAGCACATACAAGGCATAATATCAACAAGAGATTTATAAAAAATAATTAGACTAGGGGTAGCCCAATTATTTATGCTATAACAATTAAAAAGTTTGTCAAACAACAAAAGTGGTAATTTCTCTTTATGTTGCCTTTGTGCATTTGATATCGATTTATTTATATTTGAAAATGAAAAAACATTCGCTAGCGGCATACCAGAGTATGTGATATATAGTTATTATGCCGAAAAGTTATAGCTTTATATTTCAAATTGGAAATTGATTTACAGTATTTGTTTGAAAGATTATTCCGATTTAAGTAAGATTTCTTTACAAAAAGAATAAAAAGGAATAAAATATAAAATACAAATATTGAATAAATTTATTACGCTTAGAGTATAAAGAAAAGAAAATATGATAGATTTACATACACATAAATTCCCAATCTTCTGCACTTGGACAAACTTCTTGTAGAATTTCGATGGTCATCCTTTCTTTGTTTTCGATTTTACACGGAAAATAAACAAATTTCTCGTTGCAAATAATTTTACCTGTATATTCGTATTGATTCATAAGTAATTTACAAAGAGTAGTCTTGCCTCTTCCATTTCTCCCAACTAAACCCAATTTCCATGAGGTATCCAACTGAAAACTTGTGTTTTCAAAAATATTATCGTAACTTCCAGGGTAAGAGAAAGTTAAATTTTCAACAATAATAGCAGACATATGTTTTTCAACTCCGTACAATTCGTGCTTTTGTGTAATCATAACATTTTTCTAATAGATAATCAAGTAAATCAAAATTTATTTCAAAAGAATTTATTGACAACAATGTATTCTTACATTATTATAAATATATTAGTATAATAAGAGAGTTGAGAAAATAATTATGCCAAAATTCAAAAAGGAAAACCCAATAACAGAGGAAATGATTTACAAGGATCCTTTTAACTACACATTAAAAGATATTTCACCAATTCTTGGAGAAAAAAAGGCAAATTCGTTTTACAAATCGATTTATCGTGCAAGAAATTTCAAACCTTATAAAACCATTAAAATAGTTGATATTTTCAACGGTGGAGACACTAGAAAATATGCATTTAAATTAAATGATGGATATTGTATTGAAACTGTATGTATAAAAAGAAAGACAGGAACAACTATATGTGTAAGTACTATGGTGGGATGCCCTGTGGGTTGTTATTTTTGCGAATCAGGTAGCAATGGATTTGTGAGAAATTTAACAGCATCTGAAATAGTTCAACAGGTGCTATTAGTAAAAGAACGAGTTAATAGAATAGTTTTTATGGGGATGGGAGAACCATTGTTGAATTATGATAACCTAATAAAATCTATTCATATATTAAGGGATCGAAATGGATATAACTTTCCAACTGATGGTATCACCATTTCCACAGTAGGTCCCTTAGCTCAATTAAAAAAGCTTAGAGAAGAACACATAAAGATCCAATTCACTTTATCACTACATGCTACAAACCAAAATACTCGAGACAAAATCATTCCTCATATGAAGAATAATGACATTAACGAGGTTGTTGAAGCAGCATTGTCTTATTCGGAAAGACATAATAGAAAAATCACTATTGCGTATCTGTTAATTCCAGGAGTAAATGATAAACCGAATGATGTTAGACAACTTGCTAAATGGTTTAGAAATAAAAATGTCATGATTAATCTATTGCAGTACAATGATACTGAGTGTAGTAGAATCCAACGTCCAAACAAACAACAATTGACTGTTTTCAAAAACAAATTACAAGAAAAAGGGTTGGATGTTACTATTAGAGAATCGCGTGGAAACAAAATAAATGCAGCTTGTGGGCAACTTGTTAGTTATCATAACAAGAAACGTTCTATGTCTGATAGAAATGAGTGATAAAAATCAAGTTAAATCTGAAAAATGCCGAAAGGAATGTGTTATGAGGTTTTCTGATATGCATATTCATTCTACTTTTTCTTCAGATGGAAAATCAAGTATGAATGAGCATTGCGAAATAGCAAAACAAAAAAAATTAAAATCGATATGCTTTACAGAACATGTTGATCTTAATGATAAAGAAATAAATTTGGGAAAAATGATTAATAAAAGTTCACAATTATTTAATGTTGATGAATATTTCAATGAGATTGATAATATGAAAAAAAGATATTTGTTGCTTCAACATTTTCCATTCTGTCAATTCTGAACACAACAGGATAACCGTTTTCAATATCTCTTGCATACGCAATAAGGTAAAAATAAAATTCATTAAATATAATTGAAACAGGCTTAACAATCTTTTCTGTTTTCTTGCCGTCCTGCCTTGTGTAATTGAAAGATATAACCCTATGCTCAGTGATGTATTTTGACAATTCCCAAATAGGAGTAAGCAATGCTTGATTATGCTGAAGCGGGATATAATTAAACAATTCGGACTTGATAATTTGCTGAGCAATATGCCTGTCAGCAGGACTAATCTGCATTATCAATTTTTCAATGAGTTGAGTAAGCTCATTCTTATTAAAGGCTCTGCTTTCCAAAAGTATCTTGCACATAGCAAGAGCCTCTTCGTTAGTCATCCATTCCCGTTCCAACCGAACAAGATAGTAGCAGTTTTTTGATTTATCATATCTGATTGATGTGTCAAGCTCATCAATATGAGTTTCGGCTATGTATGCTCGCAGGTCATCAATGTCACGCTGAATAGTTTTGCTTGAAACGCCGAATTCGTTTGCAAGACTCTCCTTAACAACCTCCTCGCCCTTATTCAGCCTTTCATATATGTTCAAAAGCCTAAAGCCTTTGTTTGTACCAAAATCAAAATAATTGTTCATTTTATTTATCACCTCAATCTCATTATAGCATAAAAGATGGACAAAATCTGTACCTCTAAAAAATTTTTATGATAGACATTTCCTGTCCAAGTAAACCTCTATAATGAAATCAGGATAAAATCCTAAATGAATTTTTGGAGGTACATTATGAAAATCATTAACTTACTAAAGGAAAACAAAAAGGCAAGAATAATTCTTGCAGTTGTAGTAGGGATTATTGCAATCATTTCCATTGCTTCTGCAAAATCTTCAGGTCCGGATATTAGCAAGGACCTTGTTAAGATGTACAGCAATGATGCGCAAATGCTGATTGACGGCAGCTATTCCGGAGAAACATATAAAAATGCGAAGAAGAATGTTGAATGTGTATTCAAGGGTGATTCAAAGAAATTTAATTTTTACGGAATTGTTGTTGAGATAAGCTACAAGCAATACAATGCTGCCAACGATGATTGGGAAGACGGCTCGTATAATGTTTTCTATTATATCAATCAGCCTAAGGGCGAGAAGACCTATGAACAGATAAGCAAGGATACTTACGTTAAAAGAAGCGGAGATGCCTACAAAGCAGCAATTAAGATTATAAAAGGAATGATTCAAACCTATAAAAACAATGATATGTAAAGCATTGAAATAAATATTAGGACTGTATAAACTCCTTTGTGGTATTGTGTGGTACTGCAAAGGAGTTTTTATTTTTGGCAGTTTCGTAAAAGTTTAGGGTGCATTTTATGTACCAATAGGGAGAATTAGATTCCACGCAAACAATAGAAATCCTTTTAAAAAAAATAGGCTACCCCTAGTCTAATCATTTATACTATAACAATAAGAAAGGCTGATTTTTCTGAAAAAGTAAGAATAAATCTAATTCAAAATTCCTAATACCATTTTCAAAAAAGATTTTTATGGGTAAAAATCGGAATGATTCCTATCCGACTTTTGCGTTATAGACAAATAAAAAAAGAGCTGAAAATCAGCTCTTTTTTTATGGCAGCGGTGAAAGGATTCGAACCCTTACAAACAGAGTCAGAGTCTGGTGTGCTACCCTTACACTACACCGCTATGTATTAAATTAACTTGAACATTAGAGGATTGTCTCTCAAATGTCTCTGTGATTATTTCCGTAAATTTACTTAAATTTACGTTTCGATTTTCAAAATCTATGGATTAAAACTCAAATTTTAGTGACACTCAAATGTCTCACTAAAAATTTTATCATATTTTTACAAGCCGAAAAATTAGGCAATTTTAGACAATTTACGGTAATTTTAGAACATTAAAACGGCAGAAACAACTGAATTTCAGCGGTTTCTGCTCAATCTGGCAGAGGTATAAGGATTCGAACCTTAAATAACGGAGTCAGAGTCCGGTGTGTTACCGTTACACTATACCTCTATATCATTCATTTTCCTGATCCTGCACAAACCTCTGCGATTACTCTATTAAGATTTGGTGCGTTTTCTATTATAACTTATTATGCCGATTTGTCAAGATAAATTTTAATTTAATATTAAATTTAACTAAACAATTTTATTATCGTTGTTTTTAATGATTTAATATTGTATAATACATTAATAAGGGCTTAAAATGAGGCTTTATAATTTATTATATAGAAACGGTGTTATTTTGAAAATACTTACTATCGGAGATGTTGTTTCGAGCAGAGGTTGCGAATACCTGCGGCAGGTGCTTCCCTCTCTTAAAAGGCATTACGGCGCAGATGCCGTTATTGTTAACGGCGAAAACTCGGCAGACGGAAACGGAGTTACTCCCGCAAGCGCAGACCATATTTTTACAAGCGGAGCAGATGTTATTACTCTTGGAAACCATGCACTCAGGCGGCCTGAAATTTTTGCATATCTTGAAAAAAACGAATATATCATCCGACCTGCCAACTATCACTCCTCGGCAGGAGGACACACAATCGCTTATATAGACAAGGGATATGTTAAAGCCGCTGTTATAAACCTTTTGGGTGCGGTTTACCTTGACCCGATACGCAATCCCTTTGAAGCGGCAGACGAAATGATTGACGAGGCAAGGGCTAACGGCGCAAAAATCATTTTGATCGACATTCATGCAGAGGCAACAAGTGAAAAGCGTGCTATGGGATTTTACACAGACGGGCGTGTTTCCGCCGTTTTCGGAACGCACACGCACATTCAAACCTCTGACAATCAAATTTTGCCTAACGGAACGGGATATATTACCGATCTTGGAATGACAGGCCCGCTCAATTCCGTTTTGGGAGTTGAGCCCGAATGTGTTATACAAAAGCTGAAAACAGGATTGCCGTCTAAATTTAAAACGGCGCAGGGCGAATGTGTGCTTGAAGGCTGCTTTTTTGAAATAGACAACAAAACGGGAAAAACGGTTTACACCGAAGGATTCAGGAGGTAACGATGGCTAAAAAAATAACGGCATTAATTTTATCGGCAGCTTTAATCGTATTAAGCCTAACTGCCTGCTCTGCACAACCTCAAACGCAAGGCGAAGCAACAACCGCCGCACCCGTTTCCTCTCAGGCGGTTATACCAAACGATGACTCAACCTTTAAGCTGAGCTACACTCAGGCGGACAGCTTTGACCCGTTTGACGCCGTTACGCTTAACAACCAAATACTTACCCAGCTTGTTTTCGAAAGCCTGTTTGACCTTGACGAAGGCTTCAAGGCAAGCCTTAACATTGCTTCAAGCTACGAATATACAGATAAAACCACGCTTAAAGTTAATGTTTTGCGAGGAATTAAATTCTCCGACGGAGGCGAGCTGACTGCAAAGGATATAAAGGATTCCTTCGATAGAGCAAAAGGCTCTGACTATTGGTCCGGTGCCCTTGGAGGAATATCATCTTGCAGTGTTTCGTCTGACACAGAGATTATTTTTTATCTTGAATATCCTAACAGCTACGCACACAATCTTTTAACATTTCCGATTGTGAGCTCTAACGGCAATTCCGATTACCCGATAGGAAGTGGAAGATATTATTTTGCCGATGAAAACGGAGAAACTGTTTTAAAGGCAAATATTACCGACGGCTTTGCGCCGCACCTGACAACAATTCACCTTGAAAATATTGCCGCTGAGGATTCGATAGACAATGCGGTTAACATAGGCAACATAAGCTTTGCATTTCGTGATTTAAGCAAAAACACATCCAAAAAAATCAGCGCAAACAAAAAGCTTGTTAATATGAACAATCTTGTTTATTTGGGTGTTAATAATAAAAGCACTATAACGGCAAACGCATATATACGCAAGGCAATTTCACTTGCGATAGACAGACAAACACTTGCAAAATCGGCATACGGCGGATTTGCACAGGCGGCATCGGGAGCTTTTAACCCGCAATTTGAGCTTGCCAAAGCAGAAATTATTGAAACAACGGCAGACATTAACGCCGCAAAGCAGGCTCTTGCGCAAAGCGGAGCTTCAAGCCTTTCGCTTTCAATACTTGTTAACGGCTCAAATTCCGAAAGAGTAACCTGCGCAAAGCTTATTAAGCAATCGCTTGAAGATATAGGATTTTCCGTTTCGATTACTCAAGCTCAAAGCGACGAGCAGTATTTTCAATATATTGCCTCGGAAAGCTTCAGCCTATATATCGGCGAAACAAAAATACCGAACGATATGAGCCTTTACAGCTTTTTTGAAGAAAACGGCGCAACTCATTACGGAATAGACACGCAAACGAGCGAAACGGCACAGGCATACAGGGATTATATGAATGAGGATGCACAGCTTGGCGCATTTCTGCTTGCCTTTTCGGAGGAGATGCCCTATATTCCCCTGCTTTACAGAAAAGGTATGATTTGCTTTTCAAAGGCTATGAACGGAGATATGCAGGGAACATATTTTGACTGCTTTGCAAATATAGAAAACTGGTATTTTAAATCGGAATAAATAAATCATTTTTTTATAAACTTGATATATAAAGAAAAATATATTATAATCTAAATAAATCAACCGGCAGAAAGGCTGTGGAGTTTATGGTAAAATTTGAAAATCCGAACGGATATATAGAAATAACTAATAATTATTTTGAAAAGCTTGTTGGAATGGCGGCGCAATCCTGCTTTGGAGTTACGGGAATGGTTAATTCAACACCGATTCAAAGCATAAAGGCAATTATAAAGAGCAAAACAGACGGCGGCGACACATCAAGCACGGGCGTTTCCGTTAAAAGCGTTAACGGCTCTTTAATTATTGATTTGCATATTTCCGTTTCCTATGGAGTTAATATTAACGCAATTGCCGACAGCATAACAAACAAGGTTCGCTACACCGTTGAATCCGTTACGGATCTTAAAGTTTCAAAGGTTAATGTTTATGTTGACGCAATCAATTAAAGGAGATTATTCGTAAAATGATAACAGGCAAAATGTTTCGTGACGGAGTAATCTCCGCATCAAATAATATTTCAAACAGCAGGCAGGCTGTTGACGCACTGAATATCTTTCCCGTTCCGGACGGAGACACGGGAACAAATATGAGCATGACCATCGGAGCGGCAGCAAAGGAAATGGCTGTTTTGCCCGATGATTGCACTATTTCCGAGGCGTCCTCTCGCTGTGCATCCGCTCTTTTAAGAGGGGCGAGAGGAAACAGCGGCGTTATTCTTTCGCTCATTTTCAGGGGCTTTGCAAAGGGCTTTAAGGGCCTTGAAGAGGCAGACGGCAAGGCGGTTGCAAACGCCTTTAAGCTTGGTGTTGAAGCGGCCTACAAGGCGGTTATGAAGCCAACGGAGGGTACTATCCTTACGGTTATACGCAAGGCCTCCGAGGCGGCAGACGAGCTTTCGCAAACGCTAAATGATCCGATTGAGGTTTGCTTTGCCGCTCTTCTTGCGGCAAAGGAGGCTTTGGCACAAACTCCCGAGCAATTGCCCGTTTTGAAAAAGGCAGGAGTTGTTGACGCAGGCGGACAGGGACTTGTTCTTATCTTTCAGGGCTTTGAAAGCGTTTTCGGTCATGGCGCAATCGTTCAGACACTCGGCGGCTCTGCCGTTGTTCCCGTTTCCGTGCCCGATAAAAGCACCGTTGCAGAGGCATCCGACGACATTCAATTCGGATACTGCTCTGAATTTCTTATTGAAAAATCGTCTGATGCAAAGGAAAAGGATCCGCTTCGTTTAAGAGCATTTCTTGAATCTATAGGCGACTGCGTTGTTGTTGTTGACGACAGCGACATTATCAAGGTTCATGTTCATTCAAACGAGCCGGGAAATGTTATTCAGGCAGCGCTTAAATACGGACAGCTTATTAATATTAAAATTGACAATATGCGCTATCAGCACAGAAACGCAAACGAGGGCGTTAAGGAGGGCGAAATGCCCGTTATGCCAAAGGCAGAGCCTGAAAAAGAATACGGATTTGTTGCGGTTTGCGCAGGCGACGGACTGAGCGAATTATTTAAAGATATCGGCGCAGATGTTGTTGTTTCGGGCGGACAAACAATGAATCCCTCAACAGACGACATTCTTAACGCCGTTATGGCAACACCTGCAAAAACGGTTTTTGTGCTTCCGAATAACAAAAATATAATTATGGCGGCAGAGCAGGCAATTCCTCTTGCAGAGGGCAGAGAGGTTCGCGTGCTTCAAACAAAAACTATTCCGCAGGGAATTTCCGCTATGCTTATGTTTGACGAAAGCGCAGACGCAGACGAAAATCAAATGGCAATGATGGAGGCGGCGGAAAATGTTTCAACCGCACAGGTTACCTTTGCCGCAAGAGACAGCGAAATTGACGGAGAGCCGATTAAGCAGGGCGAAATTATGGGGCTTTGCAACGGTAAAATCAAGTTCACGGGAACAGATATTGTTGACATTGCTTATAAATCAACCGTTAAGGTTTTCAAAAAGGCGCAAAGCAGTATAATCACTCTTATTTACGGCGAGGGTGTTTCCGAGGAACAGGCACTTGCAGTTCAGGAGAAGCTTGAAAGCAAATATTCCGATGAGGTTGAAATCAGCATCGTAAACGGCGGTCAGCCGATTTACTATTTCATTATATCGGTGGAATAATTATGTTAAACCTTGAAAGCGATATAAAATATATTAAAGGTGTTGGAGAAAAAAGAGCCGAGCTTTTTAATAAGCTCGGCATTTTCTGCGTTGAAGATTTAATTGAATATTTCCCGAGAGGATACCAGGATTGGTCTGTTAAAAAAACGGTTGAAGACTGCGAAAGCGGAGAAACGGCTTGCTTGCAGGCAACAATGATAACAACCGTTAAGGAAAGCCTTATAAGAAAAGGCTTAACGCTTTACAAATGCAATTTTACAGACGGAAAAACGGTTATCAGGGTTACAATTTTCAACAACAAATACCTTGCAAATTCGCTTAAAATCTATGAGCACTACACACTTTACGGCAAAATAGAAAAGAAGCTTACCTATGCGGAAATGAGCTCGCCGAAAATTGAGCTTGCCGGCGTTACTCCGCCGATTATGCCGATTTATCCGGCAACGGAAAGGCTCAATTCAAAGGCAATCGCCAAAACAATAAGAACGGCTCTTTATCAAATTGAAAAAATCCCGGAAATTCTGCCGGAGGAAATAAGGATAAAATATAATCTTGTTTCGCGAGACTATGCAATCAGGCAGATGCACTTTCCGAGCGCCTTTGATAATATAGAGCGTGCAAAAAAAAGGCTTATATTTGAGGAGCTGCTTATTCTTCAGCTCGGTCTTTTAAAGCTTAAAGGCAGAAAAAAGCAAAAAATTGATACACATATTTTAAAAGACTATTCGGAGGAATTTTGCTCCTCCCTCCCCTTTTCGCCAACAGGCGCACAGAGGCGTGCAATAAATGAATGCACCTCCGATTTGCTTGGCGAATACCCAATGAACAGGCTTGTTCAGGGAGATGTTGGATCAGGTAAAACAATCGTAGCAGTTCTTGGATTACTGTTTGCAGGATTGAACGGCTATCAGGGAGCGTTAATGGCACCGACAGAGGTACTTGCAAGACAGCATTTTGAAAATATCAAAGACATGTTGGAACAGTATCAGATCCCACTGCGGGCAGAACTTTTGACCGGATCTATGAAAGCAAAAGAAAAGAGAGAAGCTTATGCCCGGATTGAGAGTGGGGAATCATCAATTATTATAGGAACACCCGCAT
>UQSH01000049.1 GCA_900543795.1 uncultured Oscillospiraceae bacterium
AATCCTTTGACCACATTACTACATAGCCGTGTGAGCCAACCAAATTCCAATCAACATTAATTGTTGTGTTGCTTACTGCATTTACGCTCGGAGCCTCCATTGTTTCGCAGGCGGCACAGGTGTGGAGCGTTTCGCTCGGTTCGCTTTCGGCACCGCCGAATACGGCAGTTACTCTGTAATAATATTCATAGCTTGGTGTTACTGTTTCATCAATATACTTATTCGTTTCAGAATAGTTTATAAGTGTCCAGCTGTTTGCCGGCTTATTATATGCATAGATTAAATATGCGTCTGCACCCTTTACCTCATTCCAAGAGAGTGTGAGAGTTGAACCGTTTGAGCCTCTTGCAGTTGTTTTAAGGCCTGTTACCTTCTCAGGTGCTGTGCAGAATTCAATACCTTCCGTCCAAGGAGTGATATATGATCCCTTTGAATTAAAGGCTCTGAAATATACTTTATATACACTTGTAGGTTTAAGACCCGATACAACTCCCGAACGGGCATAAATCTTTGTTCTTGCAACCTCTTTGTTTGCCTCATCCTTAACAATAATATGATAGCCTGCGGCACCGGGGGTTACATCGCATTTAAGCGTTAAGCTGTTTGTAGTAGCGTTAACAATATCAACGCCTGTTACGGCAAGCTCTTTATAATATTCTCCGCAATTGGCGCACATATAGAAATCATAGCCGCCGGTTGAAAATACCGGATTATAAGCCGGATTATAATCATGCTCTTTGCCATTTTCCTCGCAGAAATACATATAAAAACGGTCAGAGCCTGAACCTGTATACTCAATACCCTGTGCTTTTATTGACTCTTCAATTTTTGAAGCCTTATGAAGAGCGATTGCGCCCTTATAGTTATAGAAAGCACCATCTTCTATTTCACATTCTGTTCCGAGGAAGCGAACACCGCAGGATGAATTAAAAAACGCGTCCTCTGAAATTAACTCTACGGAAGCAGGAATATTGATAACATTTATCGAAGCTTTATAAAATGCCTCTACACGAATATATTTAAGCGTGCTCGGAAGCTCAAGAGCAGCCAAGTCGGCTTGATAAAAAGCATCTTCGCCGATAGCTTCCGTTCCTTTGGGAACCGAATAATATGCACCGCTTACCTCATATCTTGAACAAGGGTAGGAAACGATAGTTTTTCCGTCCTTTGAGAAAAGAACGCCGTTTACTGATTTATAATAAGGATTATCGGCAACAACATTATACGCTTGAAGCTCGGATAAACTGAACGCATCGTATTCGATATAAGATACATTTTTCGGAATTGTTACATTTTTAATATAAGTATATTTAAACGCATCCCCGTCAATAACTTCAAGGCTTTCCGGAAAAGTTGCGGATTCCAATGAAGTATCACAAAATGCATAATCGCCTATGTATCTAACACCCTTGCCGAAATTAACAGAGGTTAAATCATAGCAGTCCTCAAATGCATCAGAACCTATATACTTAACGGAATTCGGAATGGTTACGCTCTTTATATAATCTAATTCGTAAAAAGCATCATCGCCTAAAATTGTTACGGGTCTGCCGCTCATAGTTGGAGTTATAACAAGATTTTCGGGTAACTCTTTTCCAACTTCATCATTATAACAAATTTCGGTTTGATCACCGTAAAACTCATAATAATAGGTTGAGGTTGCACCGGAAACATATTCATCGAGATAGCAGGGAATATATCCCGTTTTGTTTTCAGAGTAAAAATAAACGTCAAAATAATACGTTTCTCCACCCGTGAAATCATAAACGAGCTTTGCATTGTAGCCTACACCGTCGTCATCGGAATGATAAATGCAATTCATATCGGCATCATAAAGATCAACATAAGTGTCTTTTCCGAGTGCCAAGGTGTAGAAAACTGCTGTTACATCCTTTTCGGGTGTAAATTCAAATTTTACAGATTTACCTGCAATTTTGATATTTGGGTTTCTGCTCTCTCCCAGCGCTATGGTTGGAGTAGCAGCACTTGCCGAAAAGGAAAGTCCTGCGGTTATACTCAACAGCATAACAACGGAAAGGAGCAAGCTTGTAAATCTTTTCATACGAAAGATTCCTCCTTTTTTAAATTTTACGAAATAATATTCCGTATATTAATAGTACAGCATAAATTTGGAAATTACAAGGTGGACTTTTTAATTTTTAGGGCTACTTTTTTGTTTTTTTGTATTGTTTTTTTATACAAAAAACGGTTTTTTGACAAAATAAACATCAAAAAACCGTTTTATCATTTAACACAAATAAATTTTATTTGGCAATGGCAAAATAAAGAATTACCGCTGCGCCGAGAACAATTCTGTACCATCCGAATGCCGTGAAATCGTGCTTTTTAATGTAGCCCACAAGGAACTTGATTGCAAGAATTGAAACGGCGAAGGCAACAGCCATACCGATTGCAAGTATAACCGCCTCCTGCAAGGTGAATCCGAAGCCGAACTTAACAAGCTTCAATGCGCTTGCGCCGAACATAACGGGAACTGCAAGGAAGAAGGTGTATTCAGCGGCGGCGGCTCTTGAAACGCCAATCAAAAGAGCGCCCACTATTGTTGCACCGCTTCTTGATGTTCCGGGGAAAACTGCCGCTATAAGCTGAAAAATGCCTATAATCAAAGCAGTTTTATAAGTAAAATTATCTATTGTATTAATTTTTGCCGCTTTGCCCTTATTAAACCTTTCAATTATAATAAATAGGATACCGAAAATAATGAGCATTGCCGAAACGGTTTGCCAATTATAGAAAAGCTCCTCAAGCTTATCATCAAAAAGCACGCCCACAATTGCGGCAGGCACGCAGGAAACAAGAATTTTCAGCCACATAACAAGAGTGTTTTTTTCCCATTTAAGCTTTTTACCTTCAAAACTGAATGGCAGGAGCTTTTTGAAATAGAGAACAACAACTGCCATTATTGCGCCAAGCTGAATAACAACGAGAAACATCTCTTTAAATTCGGGCGAAACATTAAGCTGAAGAAATTCATCAACAAGAATCATATGCCCCGTTGAGCTGATGGGAAGCCATTCCGTTATTCCCTCAACGATGCCGAGTATAACGGCTTTGATAATTTCTAAAATATTCATAAGAACCTCTTTTTATCAATTATTAATTATTTAAGCAAGCCGTTTTGAAGCTTTGCGGCGGTTAAGGTGTTTTTCATAAGCATTGAAATAGTCATAGGTCCTACACCGCCGGGAACGGGAGTTATGAACGAGCATTTATCTGCCGCCGAAGCATAATCAACATCTCCGCAGAGCTTTCCGTTCTCATCTCTGTTCATACCAACATCTATAACAACTGCGCCGTCCTTAATCATATCGGCGGTTACGAATTTTGCTTTGCCGATTGCGGCAACAAGAATATCCGCCTGACTTGTTATTTCCGATAAATTCTTTGTTTTTGAATGGGTTATTTCAACGGTTGCGTTTTCGTGAAGCAAAAGCATTGCCATGGGCTTGCCTACTATATTGCTTCTGCCGATAACAACTGCCTTTTTTCCCGAAATATCAACGCCCGTTGAATGAATAAGCTCCATAACGCCTGCGGGTGTGCAGGGCAGGAAATTATAATCGCCTATCATAATTGCGCCCACATTAACGGGATGAAAGGCATCAACATCCTTTTCGGGACTTATAAGATTGATAACCTCTTTATCATTAAGATGTGCAGGCAGAGGGAGCTGGCATAAAATGCCGTTTATATCCTTTCTTGCGTTGAGCTCTTCAACAAGCGCATTAAGCTCCTGCTGAGTTGTGCTTTCGGGCAGAGCGAATTTTTCACTGAAAAAACCAACCTCTGCGCAGGCCTTTTCTTTATTATTAACATAAACCTGCGAGGCGGGATCCTCGCCCACTATTATAACTGCAAGTCCGGGCACAATGCCCTTTTCCTTTAACTGAGCCGTTTCAGCCGCAACCTGCTCTCTGACCGCCCTTGAAACCGCCTTACCGTCTATAATTGCCATATATTAACCTTTCCGCCTGATTCGGCATTTAATTATCTATTACTTTAAAGAAATCGTTTTCGCTTCCTTTACTTTTACAAACCGTGAACACATAAGGCGTTCCGATAATCTCCGCCTGAGGAAGCTCCTCGGCAGGAGGATTCAGCATATATCTGCGGGGAAGCGTTCCCTTTTTCTGCTTAACAAAAAGAACTGCAAGCCAAACTGAGAAAGCAACAACGATAAGTGCAGACAAAAGCTGACTTACTCTGATTGTTGTTGAGCCGATATAGAGGCTATCCGTTCTCATACCCTCAACTATCATTCTTTCAAGCCCATAGCCTATGCCGTAAAGAAGGAAAACCTCGCCCTTGAAGCTTCTGAATTTCGTTACAACAATATGCAGAAGAACAAACAGAAGAATACACCAAACGCTTTCATAAAGAAATGTTGGATGAACTGCTGAATTAGGATCCACCTGCATACCCTTTTCGGCAAGCGTGCCTTGATTTGCGATAATATTATCTCTTATTTTTTCAGACCACATACGAAAAAGCGCAGTATCGGTGTTTGTTCCGAACGCCTCTTGATTAAAGAAATTTCCCCATCTGCCTATGCCCTGACCTATAAGCAGGCCGAGTGCGCCGAGATCAAGCAAATTTCTGAAATCAATTTTTCCGATTTTACAGCCGATATAAGCACCGATTATTGCGCCTATAATGCCTCCGTAAATTGCAATTCCGCCGTTCCAAATTGCAATTATTTCATTCCTGTGGACTGAATAATAATCCCATTCAAACGCAACATAGTAGGCTCTTGCACAGATAATTCCGAAAAGAGTTCCCCAAATAAGAACATCCGTCATACCGTCGAGGCTCATTTTCCATTTATATGCCATTCTTCCGCCGTAAATAACGGCAAGCGTGAAGCCAATGGCAATAATAATTCCGTACCAATGCACCTCATAGCTGCCAACCGTGAACGCAACAGACGGAATATTAAAGCTGATTCCGAGTCCGTCAAAAAATACTCTTGTATAATTTCCCATAGCTTGCTACCTTTAATGCTTATTATTTATTATCCTTTGATTTAACTACCGACAGAGCACTGTATTTTTCATCAAGCTTTTCAGCCAAAAGCGATTCTATATCGCCTAAGCAGGTGCTCCTGAAAACATCAATGCTGTCAAAAATACCGTAGCCGCCAAACTCGCAGCTTACCAAACCGTTTGCAAGATCGTCAACATTATTATACGACATTATTTCTTTTCCGTAAAGACTTCTTCTTGCAATTTCAAAGCGCTCCGGGGAAATACCGTTTTCCCTAAGCAAGGCAACCTCTGCCTTAATCGCCTGAGCAACTGCATTTGCATCTCTGCTTTCGCCCTCAAAAATAACCGCCTCATAGCCGTTGCCGATAAAATATTCCGTTGAGAAATTGCGGTTAATAAGTCCTTTTTCAAAAAGTCTGCTGTAAAGCTCAGAGGTTTCGCCCGCCAAAATTTCAAGCAAAATATTCATTTCAACAATTTCTTTTATTGTTCTTTCAGGCGTTTTGCACGCTTCTTTATATCCAAACGAAAAAACGGGAATACCTACCGAAAGATTATATTCATCATAGGATTTAACAATATCCCTCGGCTCGTCCTCAAAGGAGCGTTCTGTTTCAAACGGCTCCGCCTTCTTTAAATATTCATCGCAGATTTCAACAACCCTTTGAGCATTTACATTGCCCGCAACGGCAAGCACCATATTGTTAAGATTATAAAAGGTATTATAGCAATCATAAAGGAGCTTATCCGTTATGTGAGAAATAGACTCAACCGTGCCTGCAATATCAATTCTTACGGGATGGTTATGATAAAGGCATTTTAAAAGATTAAATGTGCTCATCCATCCCGGAACATCATAATACATGGTTATTTCCTGGCCGATAATCCCCTGCTCCTTTTCAACCGTTTCCTTTGTGAAATACGGATGAGTTACAAAATCAAGGAGAATTTTTAAGCTATCCTCAAATCTGTCGGAGCACTGAAAAAGATAGCAGGTTTTATCAAACGAGGTGTAGGCGTTTGCAGACGCACCTGTTTCTGCATAGCGAGTAAAGGCATCAAGCTCCTCACTTTCAAACAGCTTGTGTTCAAGGAAATGGGCAATTCCCTCGGGAACGGTTATAAAATCATTACTTCCCTTTTTTCTGAAGCGATTATCAATCGAGCCGTATTTTGTGCCGAAAACCGCATAGGTTGACTTATAATTCTTCTTTGGCAAAACAAGAATTTTCAATCCCGATTTATGATTTATTTCATAATATTCCTCTTTTAGAATATCGGATTTGATTAATTTTGCACCGTTCATTATTTGCCCTCCTTATCCGAAACAAGCTTATAAACAGTATCAAGTGAAATGCGCTTAGCGCACTCAATAATCTGCTCCTTGGTTACCTCATTATTTTCCCTTGCAGCTTCGGCAGGAGATTTATACAAACCGCTTCCGCCTTGAAGAGAATACCAGCTTTCCATTGCCTCCGGAGTGTCGTTTACGGAATTAATTGCGTCTGTTAAGCCTGCCTTTGAAGAGGCAAATTCATAATCAAAATTACCCTTTTTAATCTCCTCGAGCTGATTGAGAATTTCCTTTTCCGCCTTTTCCATATTCTCCTCTTCGCAGCCGCTTTGAACAATGATAAATTCCTTTTGCTTTGAATATCTTGAAGAGCAATAATAGCACAGACTCATTTTTTCACGCACATTTGCAAAAAGCTTTGAATATGGGCCGCCGCCGAAAATATCGTTAAACGAGCGGAAAGCCGCCTTTGTTTTGTCGTCCTCCGACGGTGCACTTAAACGAAAGCCCATAACAAGCTTTCCCTGATTAACATTGAGCCTTTCCTCAACGGTCTTCACGCTATCGCCGGCAGGCTTGAAAACCGCTTCGGGAGCATTTGAATAATTTCTTTCAACAGAGGAAAGCTTTTCGGCAAGCGATTGCTTTGCCTTTTGAGCGTTTGCATTGCCAACAACCGTTAAAACGATTTTAGCGCTCGAAATGATATTCTTCCAAGCGTTGAAAACCTCCTGTGCAGTTAAGGCATTAACGCCATCAAGAGTTCCGTAACGGTTTACGGCATACGGCTCTCCCTCAAACATAATCTCCTCTGCTCTGCGAAGCGCATAGGTTCGCTTTTCGTTATTTTCACTTTCGATTTTTTCGGCAATAACACGCTTTTCACGCTCAACGCCCTCCTGCGGAAAGCCGCCGTTTTCATCAAGAACGGGCTCAAATGCCATAGAAAGCAAAAGGCTTACACACTCCTGCGCAATATCCTCATTTGAGAGAGCAAAGGAATTATCAAGCGAGGTTATGCCTATTTTGAGCATTTGAAGCTCGCCCGCCTTGGCAACGCCTGCTTCAAGCTGTGCTCCGTATAGTGAGGCAAGCTTTGAATTTAATTTTAGAATTGACGGATATTTCCTTGTGCTTCTTGAAAGCAGCATAACCGCAACGGCATTTGCAGACGCAGTTTTTTCATCAAGGTCCGTAAAAAATGAAAGCGATATTTCATTTGTTTTAAATCTGTTTGCCTCGGCGAAAACAACCTCTGCGCCGTTTTCCACCGAAAGAATTTGAAAATCAGCCATTTTTTCCTCCTGCTTTTTTATTTTTTATAAGACTGCTTTTTATAATAACACATTATTACAATTATTTCCACCCGATATTTAATTAACAAAAAGTAAATTATAAAAAAACTGCTTGCTAAAAAAGCAGATAAAGCAAAGCAAGCAGTAATCTTTCGTCGGTTTCCTCCTGAGAAAGCAATATCATTAAAATTATCAGAATCAGCGTTGAATCGGATTCATTTTCTCCCTGCCCGTTACCGTCTGCGCTCCTTTCATAATTTTTCGGCGGCAAATCCTCTTGAGCCTTCGGCTTTTCCTCCCGTGAAGTGCTTTTTCGGCTTTCCTGCTCTGATTTTGCGTTATTTGCCGTAAACGATGAGGCTCTTCTTTGCATTTCCATAACCCGCCTTTTTGCATTCTCAATATCCGACGGACTGAACTCTGCCATAAATCACATTCCTTTTTAATTAGGCAATAAAGAGTAATCCGAACCCGTCAAAACAGGTCTTTCAGCATAGGCAAAATCTCAAAAAGCCTTAAAATTTTCACTGCGGCGTCTGCCTTGCTTCTGTTTTCGGGAGAAAGATGAGGCTTCAAGGCAAGGATTAAATCCGTGTTTTTATTTGAAGTGCTGTTCATTTTATCAAAAATAGCCTTCGCCTTCATCATCATATTAAAATCGCCTGCGTTTAAGCCGAGCGAGGAGAGCGCATTAGAGGCAGAGGACGCAGAAGCAGATGGTGCGGGCGGTGCAGGAGAGGAATTGCTCTGTGCACTCTCTCCCGCATTTCCGAGTATTGACGAAGCAACGCCTTTGAGCATATCAATATCGTCTGCCGAAAGGCTTGAAATAATATCGTTAAGATTATCCATAATTTATTTTCCGAGCAGCTTATTTAAAAGCTCTCTTGCCTCCTTAGTGTTTAAAAGCTTTTCCGCCGCAGATTTATCGGAAAGAACAGAGCGAAGCTTCTGCCCTGCCTCATCCGAAAGATTTTTCCCTATAAAATCGTCCATATTTCCGCTTTGAGCGGCATTTTTAAGTTCATTTATATCTATTCCTGCTTTTTGTGAAGCTTTCTTTAAAATTTTATCCGTATCCTTTGAATTAATATTAAAATCAGCCATTTCTATTGATATCCCCCTTTATTTCAAGTATAATAATATTTATGAAAAAAAGGGAGGCGTTATGAATGAGAATTATTGCTGTTTCGGACATACACGGCAGATGCTCTTTGTTTTTCGACATAGTTGAAATGCATATTGACGACGCCGATATTTTTATCAGCCTCGGCGACTGCAACAGCGGAAACGACCTTGACAATGCAAAGCTTTATTTCGGAAAAAGGCTTTTATTAAAGGAGGTTTGCGGAAACTGCGATTTTTCATCAACCGAGCCCGCAGAGGATTTAATAACCGTTTCGGGCAAGAGGGTTTTATTCTGCCACGGCCATCTTTACGGAGTTAAGCACGGCTACACAATGCTTTTTGAAAGAGCAAAGGAAAAGGGTGCGGACATTGCCCTTTTCGGACACACCCACACCCCGTTTTATGAATACAGAGAAAACATACATCTTTTCAATCCGGGCTCTGTTGCAAATTCCGAATACGGAATTATAGACATAACGCCGAGCGGAATTATGTGCATAAACGCAAGGATTTAACATTAGGCAATTTAAACCGCGGATCGTATTTTACCATTCATTAATTTTGAGAAGGTCCTTTACAACCTCGCCGGCTATTATCAGCCCTGCCGCAGAAGGAACAAAGGAAACGCTTCCGGGAATTTTTTTACCGTTTTCAACAGGAGCGTTGGTTTCTGCCGGCTGCTCCTTTGAATAAACAACCTTTAACGAATTAATCTTTCTTTTTTTAAGCTCTCGCCTAATCACTCTTGCAAGCGGACAAACAGAGGTTTCGAAAATATCGGCAACCTCAAAAAGCTCGGGGCATAGCTTATTCCCTGCACCCATTGAGCTTATTACAGGAACGCCGAGCTCATTTGCCTTTTGAATGATTGCAATTTTTGCCGAAACGGTGTCAACCGCATCAACGACATAATCATATTTTGAAAAATCAAAGTCGTTTGCATTTTCGGGAAGAATAAAAACGGGATAGGTGTTTACCTTTATATCGGGGTTTATATCACGGCATCTTTCTGCTGCGGCATCAACCTTTAACATTCCAAGCGTTTTTCTTGTTGCTATAATCTGACGGTTAATATTTGACAGGGAAACGCAGTCGCTGTCTATCAAATCAAGAGTGCCGACTCCCGCACGGGCAAGCGCCTCAACAGTATATCCGCCTACTCCGCCTACTCCGAAAACGGCAACACGCTTTGATGAAAGCGTTTCATAGGAACCGCTTCCCAACAGAAGCTCTGTTCGGCTATACCAACACATACATAAACACTCCTAAACATAAAAATATAAAAAGATTATATCACATAAAAGCAATTATTTCCACTTATAAAGCTTGCTTTATTGAAAAAAGCTTATCTGCGTGATATAATATGAAAATCTGATGATTAATAATATTAGGGTAACGGAATAAATCTGATTATTTGAACAGATTTATTTTGCTTATTACGAAAGGGAAATTATGGTTTATAATACTATACTTGACGCTATCGGACACACTCCGATGATTAGATTAAACAGACTTTCAAATCCAAATGACGCACAGATACTCGTTAAATACGAGGGTGTAAACATCGGCGGCTCAATCAAAACAAGAACCGCATACAATATGCTTAAATGTGCAGAGGAAAAAGGACTTATTAACGAAAACACGATTATAGTTGAGCCAACAAGCGGCAATCAAGGCATAGGCATAGCGCTTGTTGGTGCGGTTAAGGGCTACAAGGTTAAAATTATCATGCCCGATTCCGTTTCGGAGGAAAGACGCAAGCTTGTTAAGAATTACGGAGCAGAGGTTATTCTTATCCATGACGACGGAGATATCGGAAAGTGCATTTCAGAATGTATGGCAACTGCCGAGCGAATGGCAAAGGAGGACCCAAACGTTTATATTCCCGGTCAGTTTGAAAACCCGGATAATCCAAAGGCTCATATATATCACACAGCAACGGAAATTCTTGAACAGGTTGGAGGAGATATAGACGGATTTTGCAGCGGAGTCGGAACAGGCGGAACGATAAGCGGCATCGGCGAGGTGCTTAAAAGGCAAAACCCGGCAATAACAATTTGGGCTGTTGAGCCAGAAAACGCCGCTATTTTGAGTGGCGGCTCCGTTGGCACGCATCTTCAAATGGGTATCGGCGACGGACTTATTCCCGAAAATCTTAACACAAGAATTTACGATAATATTTGCGTTGTTTCCGATGAAGAAGCAATACAAACCGCAAAAAGACTTGCCTGCGAGGAGGGCATTATGTGCGGCATTTCGAGCGGCTCAAATGTTGCCGCAGCAATGCGACTTGCAAAAAGGCTCGGCAAGGGAAAAACGGTTGTTACCGTTCTTCCCGACACAGGTGAAAGATATTTCAGCACCGTTTTATTTGATTGACAGTTTAATTTTTAAAGCCTCGGAGGGAAATCCTCCGAGGCTTTTCAGCGTGTAGAAAAAATCCAAATACAAATTTCTACACGCTGTCAGACTTCGAGAAACGGAGCTGAATTTCGTTTTCTTGCGAGTGGGAGCTGTACGATGGTACCGCCCCCGAGCAAAAAACGAAAAGTGCACAAAAGCGGCTTGGATTCGAT
>UQSH01000050.1 GCA_900543795.1 uncultured Oscillospiraceae bacterium
CTTTAATACTGCATTTTTGACGGGTTCGGATTATTACCGTTACCCTAAATAGTATATAACAGCAAACCGAATTTGGCAAGAACAAAATATATCCTTGACAACATAAAACAAAAATACTAAAATAGTGTTTAATATTTTATAAGAAATATGTTTTAGGAGGAGTTATTTATGGAATTAAACGGTTCTCAAATTGTTCTTGAAGTTCTGAAAGAGCAGGGAGTAGATACCGTCTTCGGTTATCCCGGCGGAACAATCCTAAATATTTTTGATGAGCTTTATAAATACGGAGACACCTTTAAGCATATTCTGACTGCTCACGAGCAGGGCGCTTCCCACGCAGCAGACGGATATGCAAGGGCAACGGGAAAGGTTGGCGTCTGCTTTGCAACCTCCGGCCCCGGCTCAACTAATCTTGTAACAGGTATCGCAACTGCTTATATGGACTCAATCCCCGTTGTTGCCATAACCTGCAACTATGCAACCTCGGGACTTGGCAGAGACTCCTTTCAGGAGGTTGATATTTGCGGTATCACTATGCCTATAACCAAGCATAACTTTCAAGTTAAAAGCGTTGAGGAGCTTGCGCCCACCATTCGCAGAGCCTTCAAAATCGCAATAAGCGGACGAAAGGGCCCCGTTCTTGTTGATATTCCAAAGGATTTCACAGCGGCAAAATGCGAATACACCCCTGAGCCTGCACAGGAGCCCGAAGAAACCGTTAAGCCAAAGGAAAAATGCTTTAACAGAGCTATTGAGCTCCTTAAAGGCGCAAAAAAGCCGTTAATTTATGTTGGCGGCGGTTGTATTCTTTCCGATGTTGGAAGCGACCTTATAAGATTTGCGGAAAAAATTGACGCACCCGTTGTTTCAAGCCTTATGGGACTTGGCGCTTTCCCAAACGGTCATCCGCTTCATCTCGGCTTAATCGGTATGCATGGCCATTTTGTAAGCAATAAAGCGGCTCACGACTGTGATGTTCTTATCACCTGCGGCGCAAGATTTTCAGATCGTGTTGCAGGAAACAGAAAGAAATTTGCTCCAAATGCAGAGATTTTACATATTGATATTGATGCTGCTGAAATGGATAAAAACATTGTTTCAAACTACCATTTAAGAGGCGATTTAAAGAGTATTCTTCCTATGATTACCGATGCTGTTGAGCAGCTTGACCACACAGAATGGAAAAACGAGGTTAACGCCGCAAAGCGTCCGTTTGTTCAGCTGCAAATCGGAGATTATGTTAATCCGCAAACGCTTATTGAAAAAATTGACGGTGCAACCGATAACAACGCCGTTATCGTAACAGATGTCGGTCAGCATCAGCTTTGGGCGGCTCAGTTCTATAAATTCAAGGAACCAAGAACATTCTTAACCTCAGGCGGCCTCGGCACAATGGGCTATTCAATGGGTGCTGCAATGGGTGCTCAAATGGGTTGCCCGCAAAAGCAGGTTATTATGTTTACGGGCGACGGCGGCTTCCATATGAATCTTTCGGAGCTTGCAACTATGGCGTCCTACGGAATACCCGTTAAAATGTTTGTTATGAATAATAAGGTTCTCGGTATGGTTCGTCAATGGCAAAAGCTGTTTTACGGTAACCGCTTTTCTGACACGGACCCACACAGAAAAACCGATTTCGTTAAGGTTGCCGAGGCGTTTGGTGTTAAGGGATTGCGCATAAACACCAATGATGATATAGACAGTGTAGTTAAGGAAGCGCTTGAATATCAGGGCCCCGTTCTTGTTGATTGCAGAATAAGCCCCGATTCAAATGTTCTTCCGATGATTCCTCCCGGAGGAGCCCACACGGATATTATTGAAAAATTTAATTAAGGAGGCGTTTTCAAATGAAAGAAAAATTAGTTTTATCTGTTCTTGTAGATAATGAAAGCGGTGTCCTTCAAAGAATTGCAAGCCTTTTCTCGCGCAGAAGCTATAATATTGAATCGTTAACCGTAAGCGAAACAGAGGACCCTGCTTTTTCAAGAATGACTATCGTAACCTATACCGAGCCTGAAAACTTTCGCCAAATTAAGCGTCAGCTTTTAAAGCTTGAAATAGTTGAAAAGGTTGCGGAATTAACTCCCGAAAATTCCGTTTCGGCAGAGCTTCTTCTTGTTAAGGTCAGTGCAAAGGGCATTGAAAAGAAAAATGCGCTTCTTGAAGTAAACAGAAAATACGGCGCAAGAATTGTTGATGTAACTCTTGAAAGCTTTACTCTTGAAATGACGGGAGTGGGCGAGAGTGTTGACGATTTCATTAACGCTGTTTCCGAATTCGGAATTATAGAGCTCGCAAGAACGGGCGTAACCTCTCTTGAAAGAGGAGCCGGCTCCTTCTGTGAAGATATATAAAGGGGATTTCACCTATGGGAATGACTATGACTCAAAAAATATTAGCCGCCCACGCAGGCCTTGAAAGCGTAACGGCAGGGCAGTTAATAAATGCAAAGCTTGATATGGTGCTCGGAAACGATGTAACATCGCCCGTTGCCATAAATGAAATGAATAAATTCGGTAAGGATACTGTTTTTGACAAAACAAGAATTTCGCTTGTTATGGATCATTTTACTCCTAATAAGGATATTCAGTCTGCTCAAAACTGTAAGCAGGTTAGGGAGTTTGCCAAAAAGCACGGTATTCTTCATTATTACGATGTTGGAAAAATGGGAATTGAGCATGCTCTTCTTCCCGAGCAGGGCATTGTTACCTGCGGCGACTGCATTATCGGTGCAGACAGCCACACCTGCACATACGGTGCTCTCGGCGCCTTTTCAACGGGAGTAGGCTCAACCGATATGGCGGCAGGTATGATAACGGGTATGGCGTGGTTCAAGGTTCCGTCTGCCATTAAGGTTGTTGTAACAGGCGATAAGCCCGAATACATAAGCGGCAAGGATGTTATCCTTAATATTATAGGCAGAATTGGTGTTGACGGAGCACTTTATAAAAGCCTTGAATTTTGCGGTAACGGTATAAAAAATCTTTCAATGGATGACCGTCTCACAATCGCAAATATGGCAATTGAGTGCGGAGCCAAAAACGGAATTTTCCCCGTTGATGAGGTAACGCTTGAATATGTAAACGGCAGGTCGCTTCGCGAATATAAGGTTTTTGAAGCAGATGAGGACGCACAGTATGACGAAACAATAACCGTTGATTTATCAACACTTCGCCCAACCGTTGCCTTTCCGCATCTTCCAGAAAACACTAAAACGATTGATGAGGTGCCCGAAATTAAGATTGATCAGGTTCTTATCGGCTCCTGCACAAACGGCAGAATGGAGGATATGAGAACTGCCGCTTCAATTCTTAAAGGCAGAAAGGTTGCAGACGGTGTAAGGACTATCGTTATTCCCGCAACTCAGCAGATTTATCTTAACTGCATTAAAGAGGGATTAACTGAAATCTTCATCGAAGCAGGCGCAATCGTTTCAACTCCAACCTGCGGTCCCTGTCTCGGCGGCCATATGGGAATACTTGCCAAGGGCGAAAAAGCCGTTTCAACATCAAACAGAAACTTTGTTGGCAGAATGGGCCACACGGAATCTGAAATATATCTTGCTTCTCCTGCGGTTGCCGCTGCTTCCGCCGTTGCCGGATATATTGCAGACCCTGCAAAAATATAAGGGAGGCTTTGTTTATGAAAGCAAAAGGAACAGTTCATAAATTCGGAGATAATGTTGACACCGATGTTATCATTCCGGCCCGCTATCTTAATAAGAGCGACGAGGCTTGGCTTGCCTCTCATTGTATGGAGGATATAGATAAGGAATTTGTTAATAAGGTTAAGCCCGGTGATATTATGGTTGCCGAAGCAAATTTCGGATGCGGCTCTTCAAGAGAGCATGCTCCGATTGCCATTAAGGCAAGCGGAATTTCCTGCGTTATCGCTTCAACCTTTGCCCGCATTTTTTACAGAAATGCAATCAATATCGGCCTTGCAATTCTTGAATGCGATGAAGCCGCAAAAGATATCAAAGAGGGCGATGAGGTTGAGGTTGATTTTGAAACGGGAGTAATAACAAATTGCACAACGGGCAGAACCTATCAGGCTCAGCCGTTTCCCGATTTTATTCAGGATATTATTTCGAAAGGCGGACTTCTTAGGTCTATCGGTTAATTTCAATGGAATTAGTTATTAACGGTGAGCTGCTTAAAAAATGCGGAAGCGGTTCATCTGAATATTGGTTTTCTTATAAGAATTACAACATACTCAGTATTTCCGAGCTTAAAGATATGGAAAAGCCCGATGATATGGGGCAAACGGAATTTTATGTTTCAATGGGAATAATCCCGTTTGTTTCCGTAAGCAACGAGGAAATTATGCGTGCCTTTGTAAAAATGAAGGGCTCTGCAAAATTAAACGCCGTTCTTCAAAGGGTGAATTCAGAGGATTTCATCGAAACCTTTTGGAAATATTTTAATGCTTATCCGGAGCTAAAGGATGGGCTTGATGAGTTTGCAAATGAATTTATAATTAATAAGGTCAGCGCATGGTGCGAGGAAAATAATATTAATTACAAAATTGAAAAATAGCATTAAAAGGTGTGTTCTTTGATGAATACACCTTTTTTGTTTGCATAAACAGCTTTATTGTGCTATACTGTTTAAGTAAAATTGTAATTAATTTATTTAAAGGTTTTAATATGGAAAATTGTGAAAACTATAAATCAATAAAGGAAGCGCTTGAAGCAGGCGGAATATATTCGGGCTTAACCTGCGGTATTTCAATGGAGCCGCTTATTCATCATCAAAGAGATACTATTATTGTTGTTAAGCCGGATGGCAGGCTGAATAAATATGATATTCCCGTTTATGTAACAAAGCAGGGGAAATATATAATGCACCGTGTTGTTAAGGTTTGCCCCGATCATTATGTTATAGTGGGCGATAACCTTAAAGAAAAGGAATATGTAACAGATGATATGATTATCGGAAAGCTTAAAGGCTTTTATAAAAACGGCAAAAAATATATAGACCTTGAAACAAATAAGGCATATAAGCTTTATTCAAAAATTTGGGTTGCGCTTCTTCCCATTCGTCCTGTTTTTTATTATGCAAACAGAGCGTTGAAGCGTATTAAAAACATTTTCAGTAAAAAATCAGATGCATAGAGGTATTAGCATTGGCAGATAATGTAACAAAAAACAAATTTAAAAAATCCGATATAGCGGTTGTTAGGTGGATGCTTTCTATCGGCAAAAGGCAAATTCCGAAATTAATAATTATCATTCTTGCAAACGCCTTTTGGGCAAGTCTTTCGGTTGTTTTTGCCAATTTCTCAAAAAATGTTATAGATGCCGCAGTTGTTGACCAAAGCACTAAAAAGGTTGCAGTCTATGCTGCTGCGCTTTTCGGCGTTATAATGCTTCAATTAATAATGAATTTATTAAGCAATAGCTTTTCGGAACGCTGCAAGGGCAGACTTGATATGACCTTTAAAAAATATATGCTCGCTCAAATAATGAAAAAGGATTACACAAGTGTAACCGCTTATCACACGGGTGAGCTTCAAAACAGACTTTTCAATGATGTAGAGGTTATAACAGACGGCTTAACAACTATCATTCCCAACTCTGTTTATTACATAGTTAAGCTTATATGTGCCTTTGTTTATCTTGTTATAATAGATAAAATTTTTGCCCTGCTGTTTCTTTGCGGCGGTCTTTTGATTTTTCTTTGTATGTCAATGTTTCGCACAACTCTTAAAAGGCTTCACAATCAGGTGCAGGAAACAGAGGGAAAAACACGCTCGTTTTTTCAGGAAACGGTTATTAACATGCTTGTTGTAAAATCCTTTGCTTCGGAAAATAAAATTCTCAATGAGGCTGACGAGCTCCAAGAAACAAACTTTAAAGCAAAAATGAAACGCCGCTTTATGCATGTCGCTTCAAGCGGTGCAGTATCAAGCGTGTTTAATCTCGGCTATGTTTTTGCGTTAACCTTCGGAGCGTTTCGTCTTGTCAGCAAATCTATTTCATACGGAACGGTAACGGCTATGCTTCAGCTTGTTAATCAAATTCAGGTTCCGCTTGCAAATCTTTCAAGCACCTTTCCGAAATATTATTCTATGATTGCCTCCGCAGAAAGACTTATGGAAATTTGCAATCTTCCCGATGAGGCGGAGTGCAACGGCGAGGATATTAATGTTGAAGAGGCATACAGTGCGTTAAAGGCAATTAATTTTGATAATATAACCTTTAAGTATGATAGGGATTTGATTTTAGATAAAACCTCTTTAAGCATTAAAAAGGGCGATTTTGTTGCCATTATGGGTATTTCCGGAATCGGAAAAAGCACCCTTTTAAAACTGCTTCTCGGTGTTTTCAGCGTTCAAGGCGGCAGTATATCGCTTAAGCTTTCAGACAGAGATATAACCGTCGATAAGCACACAAGGCGGCTTTTCGCCTATGTTCCGCAGGGTAATATGCTGCTTTCGGGAACAATAAAAGAAAATCTAACCTTTATAAATGAAAATGCAACAGATGAGCAGATTGAGCAAGCAATCAGGATTTCCTGCGCAAAGGAGTTCATAGATGAGCTTCCGCAGGGACTTGCAACAGTTATAGGCGAAAAAGGAATGGGGCTTTCGGAGGGTCAGCTTCAAAGGCTTGCAATTGCCCGTTCGCTTCTTTCCGGCTCTCCCGTGCTTTTACTTGATGAGGCAACCTCTGCGCTTGATGAGGAAACGGAAAAGAGGCTTTTAACAAATCTTAAATGCCTTAAAAATGTAACCTGCATAATCGTCAGCCACAAAAAAGCGGCACTTGAAATATGCAATAAATATGTAAGAATAGAAAACGGAAAAATAATCAGCGAGGGCGAATGATGATTGCAACCGAGTTTTCAAAAAATATTGATAAAAATAATCCTCTTTCGGAATATCCCCGTCCGCAGTTTGTCAGAAGCAGCTATATTAATTTAAACGGCGTTTGGCAATGCGAATTTTCCGAAAAGAAAGAATTCCCGAAAAATTATTCCTATAACATAGTTGTTCCTTTTTCTCCCGAAACGGCTCTTTCGGGAGTTGGCAGAACGCTTAAAAGCAATGAATATCTTTTTTATAAAAGAAGCTTTGAAATTCCGCAGGGCTTCAATAAGGGCAGGGTGTTTCTGCATTTCGGAGCGGTGGACCAAATTGCCGAGGTTTTTGTTAATTCCTCTTTTGCGGGCTCACACACGGGAGGATATACTCCGTTTACTCTTGAAATAACGGATTATATCGCAAACGGCACAAACGAGCTTGATGTCCGTGTTCGTGATTATACCGATAACGGCGAATATTCCCGAGGCAAGCAGAAAACAAAAAGGGGCGGTATATGGTATTCCGCTCAAAGCGGTATTTGGCAAACCGTTTGGCTTGAAAGCACTCCAAAGGAATTTCTCAAAAGCGTTCGCATAACTCCCGATTATGATAACGAGCAGGTTTCCTTTGAATATTTCGGAACAGATAATGTAACAGTTTCTGTTTATGACGGCAAAAGCCTTATAGCGCAAACTAATGATAAAACGGTTAAAATTCCCGATTTTAAGCCGTGGTCGCCCGAAAGCCCGTTTCTTTACGATGTTGTTTTTGAAGCGTGCGGAGAAAGAATTAAATCTTATTTCGGAATGCGTAAATTTTCCGTGGGAGCAGACTCAAACGGTATTAAGCGTCTTTTCTTAAATAATAAGCCTTATTTTCAAAACGGTCTGCTTGATCAAGGCTATTATCCCGAAAGCCTTTTAACACCTCCGTCAAATTCCGCTATGGAAGGTGATATAAAAACCGTTAAAGAACTCGGATATAATATGCTTCGCAAGCATATAAAGATTGAGCCGCTTTTGTGGTATCATTATTGCGATGTAAACGGTATTATCGTTTGGCAGGATATGATAAACGGCGGAGGTAATTACGGTGCGGAGGTTTCCGTTTTGCCGTTTCTCAATATTAAGCTTAATGATGCTAATTATAAAACCTTCAAAAGAACAGATGAAGCCCAGCGTAAAAGCTATTATAACGAGCTTTGCGAAATGATAACCGCACTTTATAACTGCCCGTGTATTGCAGCCTGGGTTCCCTTTAATGAGGGCTGGGGGCAGTTTGACAGTGCAAAGGCTTATAACTATATAAAATCAATTGATAAAACAAGGATTGTTGACAGTGCCTCCGGCTGGCACGACCAAGGTGTAACTGATGTAATTTCAAAGCATATCTATTTTACACCTATAATAGTTAAGGCGGCAGGCAAGCCGTATGTCCTTTCGGAGTTTGGCGGCTTTTCGCAAAGAATAAAGGGGCACACCTTTAATAATAAAATGTTCGGATATAAAATCTATTCCTCAAAGGAAAAGCTCACAGGGGCATATAAACGCCTCTTTGAAAAAACAATTATTCCGCAAATAAAAACCGGGCTTTGCGCCTGCGTTTATACTCAGCTAACTGATGTTGAGGATGAGCTTAACGGAATTATGACATACGACAGAAAAATTATTAAAATAGACGAAGAAACGGTTAAGAGAATAAATGAAAGGATGAAAATATAAATGAATCAGCTTGAAATCAAGGACGGCATTAAGGCATTAATTAAAACAAATATGGGGGATATGGAATTCGTTCTTTTCCCCGAAGCAGCTCCAAAGGCGGTTGAAAATTTCACAACTCACGCTAAAAACGGATATTATAACGGAATTATTTTCCACAGAGTTATAAAGGATTTTATGATTCAGGGCGGCGATCCAACGGGAACGGGCTGCGGCGGAGAATCTGTTTTCGGCCATAGCTTTGAGGATGAATTTGCGATAGATGCAAGAAATTATTACGGTGCGCTTTCAATGGCAAATTCAGGCCCAAACACAAACGGCAGTCAGTTTTTCATCGTTCAGGCAAAAAGCGTTCCTGCAAATATGCTTTCTCAAATGGAGGCGTTGAAGGAACAGGGCTTTCCGCAGGAGGTTATTGATAATTATAAGGAAAAGGGCGGAACTCCTTGGCTCGATTTCCACCACACCGTTTTCGGTCAGCTTATAAGCGGAGAAGAAACGCTTGAGGACATCGCAAATGTTAGATGCGGTATGAGTGATAAGCCTGTTTTTGATGTTGTTATAAACGATATAATTATAACGGAATAATCCGAAATAAGATTTACGGCAGAGATTTTTTCTCTACGAAATATCTGAACTGTATTATACTTTGGCACGGTTCAGACCATTTTATCGACAGTCTAACGGCAGAGATTTTTTCTCTGCCGTTTTTCTTTGACAATTTATTCATTAAATAGGCTTTATAATAATATCGGTGGTTGGCTTGACGGTTATTTATGTTGATGTTCTTTTTATAGTTAATTTTTTCATAACATTTTTGCTTCTTCTTATAACCGAAAAGCTCGCAAAGCGTGAGGATAAGCTTTACAGAAAGGTGCTTGCCTCCTTTGCGGGCGGTGCGTATTCGCTTGTTATTCTTGCCGATGAGCTGAATTTCGCCGCAAGCACAATAGGAAGGCTTGTTGCCGCCTGTGTAATAATACTGATTGCATTTAAGCCCGTTACGCTCAAAAATTTTGTTAAGGAAACCGCTCTGTTTTTCTTTTCTAATTTCATCCTTGTGGGGCTCATTGCCGGCTTTTGGATGATATTCAGGCCAAGCGGCGTTGTTATAAATAATTCAACCGTGTATTTTGATGTTTCGGCAAGGGTGCTTCTTGCCTCCGCCTTCATTGCTTACATAATAACCGTGATTGCTCTTAAAATATATAATAATAAAATTTCTAAAAATGAGATATACAGAATAACGGTTTATAAAAATAACAGAATTGTAAAATTTTTTGCTTTTGCAGATACGGGAAATAATCTTAAAGAGCCCTTTTCCGATTATCCCGTTATCGTTGCAGACGAAAAACTGTTTAAGGAGGTGGAATGTAACCGTGTAATTCCTGTTTCAACCGTCAGCTCGGAGGGAATGCTTAAAGCGTTTAAGCCCGATAAGATTATCATATCGTCATCAAGAGGATCTGCTTCTCTTGAAAGAGTGTATATTGCTTTAAGCGAAAATATAAAAAAAGGGGAGTATCAGGGAATTATAAATCCTAAAATCATAAACGGGGTGCAGTATGCTTCAAAGAATTAAACTGTTAATTTTAAGATTATTTAAAATAAAAAAAGAATGTCATTATATAAACGGTCCCGAAACCTTGCCTCCGCCTCTGTCAAGAGAGGAGGAGGAAACGGTTATGAACGAGCTTCGGCAGGGGAATAACGAGCACAGGGATTTGCTTATAACTCATAATTTACGCCTTGTTGTTTACATAGCAAAAAAGTTTGAGCAGTCGCCAACCTCAACGGAGGATCTTGTATCTATCGGCACAATCGGCTTGATGAAGGCTGTTAAAACCTTTAATCCCGAGAAGAATATTAAGCTTGCAACATACGCTTCAAGATGTATTGAAAACGAAATTCTTATGCATTTGCGAAAGGTTGGCTCCGCAAAGCTTGAAATGAGCTTTGATGAGCCGCTGAGCATAGATTGGGACGGAAACGAGCTGCTCCTCTCCGACATTCTGGGTACCGATGAGGACGAGGTGTACCGCCCCCTGGAGGACGACGCAGATAAACAGATGCTCATGGAATCCATATCCACATTGAGCCAGCGGGAGCAGAGCATAATCCTCATGCGCTTTGGCCTGCCCGTGGGCCGGGAATACACCCAAAAAGAGGTGGCGGATATTATGGGCATCTCCCAGAGTTATATAAGCCGCCTTGAAAAGCGCATAATAGAACGCCTGCGGAAAGAAATGCTGCGCAGGCTTCAATGCTAGGCCCCGCCGCGCTGCCGATTTCCCCTTAAGCCCCCGGTTTTCCAGCCGATGAAGCTTGCCAAAAGTCCTCCCTGCGGGTATAATACACGCATCCTCAACCGGAAAGTATTTTAAATGTGTTGGCGCGCTCTTTTACGCGCAGGGGATCGTTATGGATATTTTTGATCTGATCGGGCCAATAATGGTAGGCCCGTCCAGTTCCCACACAGCGGGCGCGGTGCGCATCGGGCTTGTGGGGCGCAGTCTTCTGGGGGAGGACCCGGTCCAGGCCCAGCTTCTCCTTCACGGCTCCTTTGCCGCTACCGGCCGGGGTCAC
>UQSH01000051.1 GCA_900543795.1 uncultured Oscillospiraceae bacterium
GCCTCTTCTGTTGGAACGAACTCATGGAGAGGTGGGTCAAGGAAACGAATTGTAACAGGATTACCTTCAAGAGCCTCATAGAGAGCCTCGAAGTCGCCTTGCTGATATGGGAGAATCTTCTCGAGAGCTGCTTCTCTCTCTTCAACTGTATCGGAGCAAATCATCTCACGGAATGCAGCAATTCTGTCTTCCTCGAAGAACATATGCTCTGTACGGCAAAGACCGATACCTTCAGCACCAAGCTCACGAGCCTTCTTAGCGTCAGCAGGTGTATCAGCATTTGTTCTAACCTTAAGAGTTCTGTACTTATCAGCCCAAGCCATAACTCTGCCGAACTCGCCAGCGATTGTAGCGTCTACTGTTGGGATAATACCCTCATAGATGTTACCTGTTGAACCGTCGATAGAAATGTAATCGCCCTCTGTGAAATCCTTACCTGCGAGTGTGAACTTCTTGTTAGCCTCGTCCATAATAATGTCAGAGCAACCAGATACACAGCAAGTACCCATACCACGAGCAACAACAGCTGCGTGAGATGTCATACCGCCACGAACTGTAAGAATACCCTGAGAAGCCTTCATACCTGTAATATCTTCTGGAGATGTTTCAAGACGAACAAGAACAACCTTTTCTCCTTTTGCGTTCCATTCAACAGCATCGTCTGCAGTGAACACAACCTTACCGCAAGCGGCACCGGGAGATGCTCCGAGGCCCTTGCCGGCAGGAGTTGCCGCTTTAAGAGCTGCTGCATCAAACTGAGGATGAAGGAGTGTGTCAAGGTTACGGGGGTCAATCATAGCAACTGCCTCTTCGGGAGTTCTCATGCCCTCGTCAACAAGATCGCAGGCAATTTGAAGAGCTGCCTGAGCAGTTCTTTTACCGTTACGGGTTTGAAGCATAAAGAGCTTGCCGTGCTCAACGGTAAATTCCATATCCTGCATATCTCTGTAATGATTTTCAAGAGTTTCGCAAACCTTAGTAAATTCAGCGAATGCCTCGGGGAATTTCTGCTCCATTTCGGAAATGTGCATAGGTGTTCTAACACCTGCAACAACGTCCTCGCCCTGTGCGTTTGTTAAGAATTCACCGAATAAGCCTTTTTTACCTGTTGCGGGATCACGGGTAAATGCAACGCCTGTTCCGCAGTCATCACCCATATTACCGAATGCCATTGACTGAACGTTAACGGCAGTACCCCATGAATAAGGAATATCGTTATCACGGCGATAAACGTTTGCACGTGGGTTGTCCCAAGAACGGAAAACGGCTTTGATTGCGCCCATAAGCTGTTCCTTAGGATCTGACGGGAAATCAGAGCCGATTTTTTCTTTATATTCAGCCTTGAACTGATAAGCAAGCTCTTTGAGATCCTCTGCGCTGAGCTCAACATCCTGCTTAACGCCCTTATTAGCCTTCATTTCGTCGATAAGCTCTTCGAAATATTTTTTGCCGACCTCCATAACAACGTCGGAATACATCTGGATAAATCTTCTGTAACAGTCCCAAGCCCATCTTGGATTACCTGATTTTTCTGCAATTGCATCAACAACATCTTCGTTTAAGCCGAGGTTGAGGATTGTGTCCATCATACCGGGCATAGATGCTCTTGCACCTGAACGAACGGAAACAAGAAGCGGATTTTCCTTATCGCCGAACTTTTTGCCGGTGATTTCTTCCATTTTTCCGATATACTCGTTGATTTCTGCCATGATGCCGTCGTTGATTTCACGGCCGTCCTCATAATACTGTGTGCAGGCTTCTGTTGTGATTGTGAAGCCCTGGGGAACAGGAAGACCGATGTTTGTCATCTCGGCAAGGTTTGCACCTTTACCGCCGAGAAGCTCTCTCATGTCAGCATTACCCTCTGAGAAAAGGTAACAATATTTCTTTGCCATTGAGAAATACCTCCTAAAATAATATACAAAAATTAAGATTTATACCGCTGATTATTTTTCAGCAGTATATTGCTTAAAAATTATAACACAATAAAACTCAAATTACAAACATTTTTTTACTGATTTTTAAAATTTTACTAATTGTGAGTATTTATTATTATTTATCTTGAAAATTCAGCGTATTTAGTGCATAATTATAGCAGACAAAACATTTGGAGGTTTCAGCTATGAAATGTGCTATAATACTTGCAGGCGGAAAGGGAACACGAATGAAATCGGATTTGCCGAAGGTTATGTGCGAGGTGCTTTTTGAGCCGATGATTTCCCATGTTCTGCGTTCGGTTAAAGAAGCGGGCTGTGAGGATATATGCGTTGTTACGGGCTACAAGCACGAAATCGTTGAGGATTTTCTGCCGGGCGGAATAAAAACTGCTTATCAAAATCCGCAGCTCGGAACAGGCCATGCCGTTATGACGGCAAGAGGCTTTGTTGAGGAGCACAAGGATGACAAAATTCTTATTCTTAACGGCGACGGTCCGCTTATGGACGCTGAAACAATTAACAAGGCTTACGCTTATCACGAGGAAAACAAAAATGCGATAACGCTTGTTTCCGCAATTGTTGATGACACAAACGGAATAGGCCATGTTAAGCGAGATGAAAACGGCACTCTGCTTTGCATTGTTGAGCACAAGGACGCAAACGAGGAAGAAAAAAGGATTAACGAATCAAACGCAGGAACATACTGGTTTAACGGAAGCGACCTGCTTTATGCGCTTGACCGCATTACAAACAACAATGCACAAAACGAATATTATCTTACCGACAGCCTTGCAATACTTATTGCAAAGGGCGAAAATGCAGGTGCCTATGTTGTTGAAAACAGCGAGGTTGTTTTGGGCGCAAACGACAGAAAGCAGCTTAACGACCTTAACAATATTATGAGAAGAAATATCAACGACGCAATGATGATAAACGGAGTTGACATTCCCTGCACCGACGGAGTTATGATAGGCACACAGGTTAAAATCGGCAATTCAACAAGAATTATGCCAAACACCGTTATTATAGGAAGCACCGTTATAGGCGACAACTGCGTTATAGGCCCCAACACTTATATCAAGGACGGCATTATAGGAAATAATGCTGTGCTGGACAATGTTAAGCTGACCGACAGCGAGGTTGAGGACGGTGTTACATGCGGCCCGTTTGTTCAAATAAGAAACGGCAGCAGGGTTTGCAAAAATGTTCATATAGGCAATTTTGTTGAAATCAAAAATTCCGTTATGGGCGAGGGCACAAAATGCGCTCATCTGACATACGTGGGCGACAGTGATGTGGGCAAAAATGTTAATTTCGGCTGCGGCACAGTTACCGTTAATTACGACGGCAAAAGCAAGCACCGCTGCACGATAGGAGATAACGCATTCATCGGCTGCAACACAAATTTGATTGCGCCTGTTTCCGTTGGCGAGCTTGCCTTTACTGCCGCAGGCTCAACAATAACAGAGGATGTTCCGGCGAACGCTCTTTCCGTTGCCCGTTCAAGGCAGGTTAACATTGAAAACTGGGTAACAAAGAAAAAGCCTTATAAGAATATGGAATAAGGCAGGCTTCGCATTTGGCTTTTTAACGCTCCGTTTATGTGTTTTACTCAAAAAATAAAGCTCCGCAGGAATTTTTATGTTCCTGCGGAGCCTTTTTTATGAAAGATGGAGAATTTCAACTATCCTTCGTTTATATTCAAGAAACTCGCCGCTTAAATTAAAATCGGGCGAACGGGGCTTTTCGGCATTTATTATTATTTCATCCTGAATAACGCCGGGCGCACCCGTGAGAATATAAATTCTGTCAGACAAAAGGATTGCCTCGTCAATATCATGAGTTATAAAAACGGTTGAAAGATTTATCTGCCGCATAACATCAAGATACCATTTATGAATTTTGCTTTTTGTTATTGTGTCAAGCGCACTGAAAGGCTCATCAAGAAGAGCAACGCCGTTTGACGAAAGATATGTTCGCAGCAACGCAGCTCTTTGACGCATACCGCCCGACAGCTGAGAGGGATATTTCATCTGCGTTCCGTCAAGCCCGAAAACAGAAAAATATTCGTTTGCCTTTTCCCTTGCCTCTTTCTTTTTCATTCCGTGGAGAGTTAAAGGCAGAGTAACATTATCAATAACCCTTCGATAAGGGAAAAGCAAATCCTTTTGAAGCATATAGCTGATTTTGCCCGGCTTGCCGGTTACATCCTCGCCTTTGAGAAAAACCTTGCCGCTATCGGGTGTATAAATTCCCGAAAGAACATTGAAAAGCGTTGTTTTTCCGGAGCCGCTGACGCCGAGCAGGCTGACTATTTCGCCTTCGTTCAGCGTTATTGAAACATCCTTGAGAACATAATTATCCTCAAAGCTTTTATTTATATCAACTGCTTTAAGTATTTCCATTGCTTTATGCTAAATAATCGTTTGAATAGCCCGTTCCTGCCGGAAGCTCTTTTTCAATAAGATTTTCCTCATAAAGCCAAGCATAGAAGCCATCCCAACGGGCAGGGTCAATATATCCCCATTTTTCAGCGTCCGCAATATACTGATCTGCCATCCACTTTTGGCTTTCAACAACAAGCTTTTCAGAGCCCACAAGGGATTTTGTGTCGTCTCCGTCAATAAGAATTTGAGCCGCTTCCTCGGGATTGCTTATTGCATATTCATATCCCTTTGCGGTTGCCGAAAGGAATGCCTTTGCTTCATCCGGGTTGCTTGCAAGGAAATCGTTATTTGCAATAAGAACAGGAGTGTAATAATCAAAGGTTTTGTTTATATCCTTAAAGAAGAAGAAATCTGTTTCGATATTATTAACCTTTGCGTTTATGCCGCCCCAGCCGTAGAAAATCCAAATTGCGTGGTCGGGATTTTGCTTAACATCCTGAGCCTCATCTGTTACGGTGTTCGGAATTTTGTTAACAGTGCTCCAATCTCCGCCGTCTGCATTAACAACATTTTCCATCATTGCAAGCTCAACGGGAGAATCCCATGTTAAATATGTTTTTCCGTTTAAGCCGGCAGGCTTGTCCATTCCCTCGCCCTTTGCCGAAATAATTCCCGAGGTGTTATGCTGAAGCAAAGCGGCAACGGCAGTAACTCCGAGAGGAGAATCGGAGGTAAACGCAGGTGCAAGAGTGTCCTGAGCGTCAATTGCAAACTGTGCCTGACCTGCGGCGCAAGCCTCTGTTGCACCGTTTTCGGGCGGTTGAACGATAGAAACATTAAGTCCTGCTTCCTCATAATAGCCGTTTGCAAGAGCAACATAAAGGCCGGTGTGGTTAGTGTTCGGAGTCCAATCAAGGCAAACCGTTATATCTGTTAAATCCTTTTTATTATCCTCTGCTGTTTTAGCGCAAGAAGCAAAGCTGAAAACGAGCAGCGCACTCAAAAGAAGCGCAATTATTTTTTTAAGCTTCATACTGTTTTTTCCTTTAATTTTTTGGTTTTTTTCTGCGGACGCTCCCAAGGCATTGCAAGCCTTTGAAGAAGCCCGACTATTCCCATTAAAATAAGACTGACTGCGCAGATAAAAACTATAACTGCAAACATTTTATCAAACGCATACGCTTTTTTTACCCTCGTCATATAAACTCCGAGGCCCTCAAAGCCTCCCAGCCATTCGGAAATAACGGCACCTACAACTGCATAGGATGCCGATATTTTTAAGCCCGAAAAAAACGAGGCGGTTGCATTGGGAAGCTTAACATATCTGAAAATCTGAAGCCTTCCCGCACCCATTGCACGCATAAGATTTATTGCGTCCTCATCAACGGATTTAAAGCCGTTGAGCAGTCCTATTGATATAGGGAAAAATGTTGTTATAACAACAAGCGTTATTTTCGGAGCCATACCGAAGCCCATCCACAAAACAAGCAGAGGAGCTATTGCAATGGTTGGTATCGTTTGAGTTATAACAAGAATTGGATAAATTGCTTTATAAAGAAAATCAAACCTATCCATAAGCGAGGAGATTATAAATGCCAAAGCAATTCCTATTCCGAGACCGTAGCACGCCTCCTGAAGCGTTACCGCAGCCTGCTTCATCATAACGCCGAAATTATCAACAAATGCGTTGAAAACATCAACGGGCGACGGAAGCATATACGCCGGAACAACCTCATAATCGCAGCAGATATACCATATAATAAGTATAACGGCAACGGCTATGACGGGAGCCGACCTATTCGTGATGCTTTGAAACCTTTTTTTCAATGGTGAGCACCTCGCCCTCGGGATTGTAAACAACCTTAATATAAGCGCTTACGCTTTCGCATCCCGCATTGATTGCAACCTTTTGGCAGTTTGCGGCGATTTCCATTAGCTGATCGTAGCTTTCGCCCTCAATAGTTGTTTCAAAGGGGCCTACATAGCAGTTAAGCCCACTGCTTTTTATGTAAGCAATAACCTCGTCAACAATTCTGATAAGCTCTTCCTCACTGTCTGTTTTCGGAAGCACCTGAATTGCAATGCTTGCCTTCATATTCAACCATCCTTTCCTTGCGGCATTTCCGCATTATTCCTAACAAGTCAAAAGAAAAAGCCCCGTAAAAACACGGGGCTTATACATTTTATAATTAAATAATTACATCGTCTCCGCCGTCCGTGCTAACGGACGGGTCGAAGGGTATAATCTCAGCCTTTTGGCACCCCTGACTTATTAAGTTAAAACTATTATAGTAAGTTTACTCGTCTTTGTCAAGAATCATTTGCAGCTTTTGAAGCGTTTCCTTATCAAGAGCGGATATTTCCTTTAACGGATTTTCTATTTTTAAATTATCATATTTGAAAAATCCCATAGTATGAAATCCGAGCAACTCATATTTTTCATATTTAAACTGACCTGCAAAGCTCTTATAACGGCGAACACTCTCCTCGCTGTCGTTAATTCCCGGAACAATAACCGTGCGAAGCCAAAGCCGTTTTCCCGTTTGGGAGCAATATTTTCCGATATTAACGAAGTTTTCAAAAACGCCGCCTGTGTATTTCTTATAATCCTCTTCGTTATAAAATTTTATATCGAGAATAACCATATCGGCACCATCTATACATTTTTTAACGCTATCGGAAAGCGGAACACTTCCCGAGGTGTCAAGGCAATAGCCGATATTTTCAGAGCGCAGCAGCTCCGCCGTTTCGTTGATAAATTCTGACTGCAAAAGCGGCTCGCCGCCCGAAAAGGTTACACCTCCGCCGTTTTTGAAATACGGCTTATAGCGTTTTACTTTTTTAAAAAGCTCCTGCGGTGTATATTCTCTTCCGGAGCGAAACCAGGTGTCGGGATTGTGGCAATAAGCGCACCGAAGCGGACAGCCTGTAAAAAACACGCCGTAGCGCAGTCCCTCGCCGTCAAGTGCGGCAAGGCTTTCAAAAGAATGAATATCAGCCAACATTCTCATCCCCCATTTAAAATCCATCCTCAGTTAATTTCAAAACGGGCAACCCGTGCCCTACAACAATTTTTGATAAAATCCGATTTATATTTTGCGTGCATATTGTTATAAAATACGCTCCGCTTGTTCTGTAATCAAATTCTTTTAGCCTGTTCGGCTTTCTTTCGGCAATACACTAATCATAATATTAGGATAACACAAAGCCCGCTGAAAAACAACGCTTTCAACGGGCTTTAATTTTGCATTAAGCAACTTACATTGCAGTGTGGAAGGTTCTTGAAATAACCTCCTCCTGCTTTTCGCGGGTAAGCTTATTAAAGTTTACGGCATAGCCGGAAACACGGATTGTGAGCGACGGATAAAGTGTTGGATCATTCATAGCGTCAATAAGCTTTTGGCGATTGAGCACATTAACATTAAGATGATGTGCATCCTGGGAGAAATAGCCGTCAAGCATTGTTGTTAAATGCTCAACTCTGTTTTCATCATCTGTTCCGAGAGCATCGGGAGTAATTGAAAATGTGTTTGAAATACCGTCTTGGCAGCAAGCGTAGCTGAGCTTTGCAACCGAATTAAGAGAAGCAAGAGCACCCTCGCAGTCTCTGCCGTGCATTGGGTTTGCACCGGGTGCGAACGCCTCGCCTGCTTTTCTTCCGTCGGGAGTTGCGCCTGTTTTTTTACCGTACATAACATTTGATGTTATTGTAAGAATTGAAAGGGTGTGCTTTGCATTTCTGTATGCAGGGGTTTTGCAGAGCTCTTTGTAGAAGAACTCTGTGAGCCATTGAGCAATTTCGTCAACTCTATCGTCATCATTACCGAACTTGGGGAATTCTCCCTCTGTTTTAAACTCTGTTATAATTCCTTTTTCATTCTTAATCGGAGTTACCTTTGCATACTTGATTGCCGAAAGAGAGTCAACCGCAACACTCATACCCGAAATACCGAATGCCATAAGGCGCTCAACATCGGTGTCGTGCAGGCTCATCATAAGTCTTTCATACGCATACTTATCATGCATATAATGAATGATATTCATTGTGTTAACATAAAGGCGTGCCATCCAAGAAAGATACTTTTTATATGCTTCAAGCACCTCGTTATAATCAAGCGGCTTTTCATCAAAGGAAGCACCCTCAGGAGCGATTTGGCTTCCCTCTTTTTCGTCCTTACCGCCGTTAAGAGCCATAAGAAGCACCTTTGCAAGATTACATCTTGCGCCGAAGAACTGCATCTGCTTGCCTTCCTTCATAGCGGAAACGCAGCAGGCAATTGCATAATCGTCGCCGTAGTCCTTCCTCATAACATCGTCGTTTTCATACTGAATTGAATCGGTGTCAATAGAAACCTTTGCGCAGAAATCCTTAAAGCCCTGCGGAAGCGACTGTGCCCAAAGAACAGTTAAATTCGGCTCGGCACTCGGTCCGAGATTATAAAGTGTTTGCAGGAAACGGAACGATGATTTTGAAACCATTGATTTTCCGTCTGTTGTTACGCCGCCGAGAGAGCAGGTTACCCAAACAGGATCTCCTGCGAAAAGGTCGTTATATTCGGGTGTGCGAAGATGGCGAACAAGACGAAGCTTAACAACAAGGTCATCAATAAGCTCCTGTGCGCCGCTTTCGTCAAGGGTGCCCTCTTCAATATCTCTTTGAATATAGCAATCAATAAATTCGGCAATTCTTCCGATTGAGTTTGCAGCACCGTTTTGCTCCTTGATAGCTCCGAGATAGCCGAAATAGAGCCATTGAACTGCCTCTTTTGCGTTTTCGGCAGGTCTTGAAATGTCATAGCCGTAATCAAGTGCCATTATTTTAAGCTGAGTCATAAATTCAAGCTGCTTTGCAAGGTCTTCAAGAAGATGAATTGTTTCCTCATCAAGAATATCTCTTTCGCCGAGCTTTTTCTTATCAAGCTTTTTCTGCTCAATAAGATAATCCATACCGTAAAGAGCAATGCGGCGGTAATCGCCGATAATTCTGCCTCTTGCATAGGCATCCGGCAAGCCTGTTAAAATGCCTGCGTGGCGTGCTTTTTTAATAGTATCGGTATATGCGCGGAAAACGCCTGTGTTGTGGGTTGTTCTGTAAGTGAACTCATCCTTGATTTTATCGGACATTTTATAGCCGTATGCCTCACAAGCCTGAACGGCATTTCTGAAGCCTGCAAACGGAGAAACGCCTCTTTTGAGCGGCTCGTCCGTTTGGAGACCGACTATAATATCGTCCTCCTTAATAACATATCCCGGCTTATGAGAAAGGATTGAAAGCACCTTTTCCGTGTCAACATCAAGAACTCCGCCCTTTTCATTTTCGGCAATAAGAAGCTCCTTAAGCCTTGCGCTTACTCTTTCGGTTCTTTCGGTTGGACCCGAAAGGAAAGAAGCGTCGCCGTTATAAGCGGTATAATTTTTATTTATAAAGTCGCGAACATTGATTTCATTGCACCAATTGCCCGTTTTGAAACCTCTCCAAGCTTCCATATATATAAACCTCCGTTAAATTTTATTGAGCTGACTATTCAGCGTCTATATAATAACATAAAGCACAAAGCAAAAACAATTAGCAAAAAATAATAATTTCGGCGGCTTTCGGAGCAAAATATGTATAAATTGAACAAAAGAAACGAAAAAACACAAAATGTTGTGGGTAATATAATGAAAATAATACTTTTTATAGCATATATAGTAAAAATTGTGAATTATACTTTTTGTACTCATCTTTTTGTAACCTTCGGTAAAATTTCGATTGAAATTCTGCATTAAAAACCGCTTAACAACTTGATTTAAAGCCAAAAAACAACATTTTATGCAAAATAAAGTAAAATCTACATATCGTTAATTTTTTCGATTTTTAAAAATTTTCCCACAATATATTGTATTTTTTTGAAAAAACATATTGACACGGCAACCATATTTTGATATTATGTAAAGGCAACGAGTAATAACTGTAACCAATTTGTAACAATTATTAAAATAATGCAAAAAATAAACAGGGGTGAAAAATATGAAGATTATCAAGAGAAACGGAGCCGAAGAAGTATTTGACATTAAGAAGATCGTAATTGCAGTGACAAAAGCGGATTCATCATCGGAAGGGAGAAGTCTGACCGATTCGCAGATAGAAGATATTGCGGAGTTTGTCGAGTTTAAGTGCAATAAACTGAACCGTGCGGTTTCGGTTGAAGAGATACAAGATCTTGTGGAAGACCAGATCATGGCGCAGGGCCGCTACACCGTGGCGCGCAAGTACATCATCTACCGCTACGTGCAATCCTTGAAGCGCCATTCCAACACGACCGACGACAAGATTCTCTCGCTCATCGAGTGCAACAACGAGGAGGCCAAGCAGGAGAACTCCAACAAGAAC
>UQSH01000052.1 GCA_900543795.1 uncultured Oscillospiraceae bacterium
TTACGGAGACGCTATGCAGGAAAAGGCGGAGCATATATTTTTCAGTGATTATTCCGAAGTAACTCAAATTATTGAGCGGGAAAAGGCTGCTGCTTTTAATTACTTAAAAAATGCGCTTTCAAATTAATTATTTGAGGTATAGCTATGATTGAAATAAACAAAAGCACCTGCGTCGGTTGCGAGGCGTGTGTTAACATTTGCCCAAAAAATTCAATCCGAATGGTGCAGGACAGTGAGGGCTTCTTTTATCCGGAGATTGATAAAAGCACCTGCATTAACTGCGGCTTATGCAGCCGAGCCTGCATAGCGGAGCAATCATTAAAAAAAGACGAAAAAACCGAAATATGCTATGCAGCCTATGCAAAAAGCGAGGAGATAAGAAGCGCAAGCACCTCCGGCGGAGTTTTTTCACTTTTGGCAGAATATGTTATTAATAATAACGGTGCCGTTTACGGAGCCTCCTATAATTCAAACGACAATTCTGTTCACCACATACGAATTGACCGCATTGATGACCTTAATCAACTGCGTTCGAGCAAATATATTCAAAGCCATATAGACAATTCCTATTCTCTTGCAAGGCAGGACCTTGAAGACGGAAGGCTTGTTTTGTTCAGCGCAACAGGCTGCCAGGCAGACGGATTGCTGAAATTTTTGAACAAGCAATATGAAAATCTTATTTTGGTTGATGTTGCCTGCCACGGAGTTCCGAGCGAGGGCGTTTGGAAGAAATATTTGAATTATCTTGATTTCAACAAGCCTGCTTCTGTTTGCTTCCGAAATAAAAAAACGGGCTGGGAGCAATCCTCACTTATCATTACGGACGGCGAAAAAACATATTCAAAAACATATTATAACGATATATTCGTTTCCTTATTTTTAGCAGACATTATTTTGCGAAAATCCTGCTTCAACTGCCCCTCCAAATCATTAAACAGAGGCTCCGACTTAACAATAGCTGATTTTTGGGGAATAAAAAATGTTGACGCCGATATGTTCAACGAAAACGGAGTTTCACTTGTTTTGATTAACTCCGACAAGGGTAAAAAAGTGTTTGACGCAATCTCAAAGGAAACGGTTTTCAAAGAGGAAAGCCTTGATGAAGCGTTGAAATATAACCCAAGCATCATTTCGTCATCTAAGCCGCACGAAGCAAGAAACGGCTTTTTTGAGGATTTAAGCAAAACTGATACTCCGGATTTTTCAAGGCTTTACGACAAATACTGCGTTTTCTTCGGAAAAAGCCTTTGCGGAAAAGCTGTGATAAAAGCAAAACGCATAATAAAAAGAATTCTAAACAAGTAGCAAAAGAGGATAAGCAATGCAACAGGAATGGAAAAAAAATTTAAGAGATATTGATCCCTATGTTCCGGGCGAGCAGAGCAAGGAAAAAAACATCGTTAAAATTAACGCTAACGAAAACCCCTATCCGCCATCGCCCGAGGCTATCAAGGCAATCAATGAATTTGACTGCAACCGTTTGCGCTTTTATCCCGATGCAAATGCGCTTGAATTTAAAAAGGCACTTGCCGAATTTTACGGGGCTTCGGTTGAAAATGTTTTTCTCGGCAACGGCTCCGACGATGTTCTTGCGCTTTCATTTCAGGCATTTTTCAACGGCGATAAGCCGATTGCTTATCCGGATATAACATATAGCTTTTACCCCGTTTGGTGCAGGCTTTTTAATATTCCTTATAAAAACTATCCGCTTGACGATAATTTCAGAATTAATCCCGAGGACTACAAGGAGGAAAACGGCGGAGTTATTATACCGAATCCCAATGCACCAACCTCTCTCGGCGAGGGCAGAGAATTTATTGAAAAAATTATGGAATATAACAAGGACAGCGTTGTTATTATTGACGAGGCTTATGTTGATTTCGGCGGCTATTCAAGCGTTGAGCTGACGAAAAAATATGAAAACCTTCTTGTTACGGGAACATTTTCAAAAAGCAGAAGCCTTGCAGGAATGAGAATAGGCTACGCCATAGGAAGCAAGGCACTTATCAGCGTGCTTGAAGCGGTTAAAAATTCATACAACAGCTATACGCTGAACAGCGTTTCAATGGCGGCGGGAACAGCCGCAATTAAAGACAGGGCATATTTTGAAGGCACAGTTTCAATGGTTGTTGCAACACGGCAAAGAGTTACCGAGGAGCTTCGTGCTCTTGGCTTTACCGTTTTAAATTCACAGACTAATTTCATTTTTGCAACACACGATAAGGAAAATATTAAGGATTATTTTGAATGGCTTAAAGAGCAAAAGGTTTTCATAAGATATTTCAATCTGCCGAGAATAAACAATTATGTAAGAATAACAATCGGAACAGATAGCGAAATGAATATATTTCTTGAAAAAACAAGGGAATACTTAAACAGATAAAAACAGACAGTAAAAAAGCAGGCAGCGTTCAAGCTGTCTGCTTTCTCTTTTTGGGGATACTATTCAAAAACGAACTCGCCGTTTTTATAATCAACCGTGCATTTTCCGCCCTGTGCAATTTTCTTTTCAAGAATAAGCTCTGAAAGCGGATCCTCAATTTTTTGCTGAATTGCACGCCTAAGCGGTCTTGCGCCGTAAACCTTATCAAAGCCTGCATCGGCAAGAGCTGAAATTGCTTCATCCTTAAAATCAATATCAATATCCATATCTTTAAGGCGCTTTGTTAAGCTTTTGAGCATACGCCTTGCAATTTCCTCAATATCCTGCTTTTCAAGCTGATTGAAAACGATTATCTCGTCTATTCTGTTAAGGAATTCGGGCTTAAAGGTTTTCTTCAAATCCTCCATAACAAGCTCTTCAATGTTTTTGGCGGCTCCCTCTCCGCTTTCAAAGCCGAGAGCCTGCTTATTATCAACAATCTTTGATGCGCCCACATTTGAGGTCATTATGATGATTGAATTTTTAAATGAAACCTTTCTGCCCTTTGAATCGGTTAAAACACCGTCTTCAAGAATTTGAAGAAGCATATTGAAAACATCGGGATGTGCCTTTTCAATCTCATCAAAAAGGACTACCGAGTACGGCTTTCTTCTTATTTTTTCGGTAAGCTGACCGCCCTCGTCAAATCCAACATATCCGGGAGGTGAGCCGATAAGCTTTGAAACCGTGTGCTTTTCCATATACTCGCTCATATCAAGCTTGATGATTGCATCCTCCGAGCCGAACATTGCCTCTGCAAGAGATTTGCAAAGCTCTGTTTTGCCGACACCCGTCGGTCCGAGGAAGATAAACGAGCCGAGAGGTCTTGACGGATTTTTAATTCCTACTCTGCCTCGCCTGATTGCCTTTGAGATTGCGCTGACTGCCTTATCCTGACCGACAATTCTTTCGTGCAAAATATTTTCCATATTAAGAAGTCTTTCAGACTCCTCCTTTGTAAGCTGGGTTACGGGAATGCCCGACCAAGCGGAAACAACATTTGCAATATCCTCGGTTGTAACCTCCTTGATTTCTCTTGACGAGCAGTTTTTCCACTTTTCCTTTTCGCCGTCAAGAAGCGTTTGAAGCTCCTTTTCCTTATCACGAAGCTTAGCGGCGCTTTCAAAATTCTGCTCCTTAACTGCGGCGGCCTTTTCTTCTTTAAGGCGTTTAATTTCCTGCTCCATACTTTTTAAGTTCGGAGGCACGGTATAGGATTTAAGCCTTACACGGGAAGCCGCCTCATCAATAAGGTCTATTGCCTTATCAGGCAAAAATCTGTCTGCAATATATCGTGAGCTCATTTTAACTGCGTTTTTGATTGCCTCATCGGAAATCTTAACCTTGTGATGAGCCTCATATTTATCACGCAAGCCTTTAAGAATTTCTATTGCCTCTTCCTCGGTGGGCTCGCCAACCGTTACGCTTTGGAATCGGCGTTCAAGAGCTGCGTCCTTTTCAATATTCTTTCTGTATTCATCAATAGTTGTTGCGCCTATAACCTGAATTTCGCCTCTTGCAAGGGCGGGTTTAAGGATATTTGCCGCATCAACTGCACCCTCTGCCGCACCTGCGCCTATAATAGTGTGAACCTCATCAATAAAGAGGATAATATTTTTTGCCTCCTTAACCTCGTTCATAGCTTTTTTGATACGCTCCTCAAAATCGCCTCTGTACTTTGTTCCGGCAACCATCGAGGTTAAATCAAGGGCAATAATTTTTTTGCCCGCAAGCATTTCGGGAACCTCATCTTTAACAATTTTAAGCGCAAGTCCCTCAGCAATAGCGGTTTTGCCGACACCGGGCTCACCAATAAGGCAGGGGTTGTTTTTAGTTCTTCTTGAAAGAATTTGAACAACCCTTTCAATCTCCTTTTCTCTGCCGATAACGGGATCTATCTTTCCGTCGCGTGCTTTTTCCGTTAAATCCGTTCCGAATTCATCAAGGGTGGGTGTTGTGCTTTTTCCTTTTTTGCCCGACCTTGAGCCCTTTAAATCACCGTCTGACCTGCTGTATTTTTCAGCAAACTCTTGGATGAAGCTTTCCTCGTCAACCGAGCAAGCATTAAGTATTTTTACCGCACCCGAATCCGTTTCACGAAGAAGAGCAAGCAAAATGTGCTCTGTGCCCACGAAGGAATTTCTCATTCCCCTTGCAATTTGGAATGCAATTTCAAGAATTCTCTTTGCGGTGGGAGTGAAATCATTGGGCGAAAGAGCCGTTGGATTTCCAACCCCCGTATTTTCCTTAATTATATTTTCAACTGCTTCGAGGGTTACTCCCTTATCGGCAAGCAAATCAACGCCAACGCTTGTTCCCTCTTTTAAAATGCCTAAAAGTATGTGCTCCGAGCCGATATAGGTGTGGCCGAAATTTTCAGCCGCCTTAACGGCAAGGTTCATAACATCATTTGCTTTTTGAGTGAAATTATTAAATCTATACATAAATATTCCTCCCAACTCCAAGAGGAATTACCCTCTTAGTTTAGTTTGCTTCTTATTATCTCTGCCCTTTGCTTCGGTGCAAGCTCCGGCTCGTCCTCGCAGCCTGCGGAGGAAATTATATTTCCGTCTGCAAGAGTGTGGATAAGCTCCGACACCGTGCTTAAATCAATATCGAAAAAGCCAAGCGCAATGCCAAGCCTAACATCCGAGGCAAGAGTTATAAATTCGGGGAAGGTTAAACGCCTTGCCATTTTAAGTGTGCCCAGGCTTCTGTATAATTTATCCTCCCGAATTTCACTTCTTTTCATAGTTGAACGAAGATTTCTTTCCTGCATAACTATCTGCGAAGCAATTGATTTGATATTTTCAATTGCGGATTTTTCCGTTATGCCGAGAGAAACATGATTTGTTAGCATATAAAAGGCTCCGTTATCGCTGTAAAGCGGACGAAGAGTTAAGCCAAGCTTGCCAACAAGTGAAGCAAGCCTGCCTATTGAATTATTTTCCTTTATTGCAGGAAGGTGCAAGCCCAGCGAAATTTTAAGCCCTGTGCCGAGATTTATGGGACTTGCCGTTAAAAAGCCGAGCCTTTCATCAAAGGCAATCGGAAGTGAGGAAAGAAAAACGTTATCGGTTTTATCTGCCTTTTGATATGCCTTTTCAATATCAAAGCCGCTTGCAAAGGCGTTTATTCTTATATGGTCTTCCTCACAGAGCATAACAGAAACGCTTTCATCATAGGAAACAAGAAACGCTCCCTGCTCTCTTGCAAATTCAGGGCTAATCAACTGCCTTTCGGCATAAGCCGCCGCCTGTGCATGTGATTTTGACGATAAATCAACAAGGTCAAAATCCCCTGCAAGCTCCGAGTTTTTAACGCAGGCATAAAGCTTTTTAACCGTGTTGCGCTTTATGTCGTTGCTCATTTTTGTTTTAAATGGTGTGTCGCTTAAATTTCTTGCGAGCCTAACCCTTGAAAACATAACAACATCGTTATCTGCTCCGATTTCGCTGTACCACCTGCTCATAATTAACCCTCCTCGGACAAGCCTTTAATTTTATCTCTTAAAACGGCGGCGTCTTCAAATCTTTGATCCTTTACCGCCTGTTTAAGCTCTTCCTTGAGCCTTGTGAGCTCATCCTTTTCCTGCGGCTTTTCCTCCTTTTCGGGAACCTCTGAATATGAAATATGCTTACCTATATGGCTTGTGTTGCCGTGAAGCTTAACGATTGACGGTTCAAGCTTATCGGAAAACTTTGAATAACAGTTTGAGCAACCGACTCTGCCGCTGTTTATAATATCATTGAAGGTTGAGCCGCAGTTTTCGCATCTATCTACACCCGAAAGAATGTTCATAGACGGAATACCTGCTCCTAAAAGGTTTCCGAGAAAGCTATCTGCAAACATATTTTCCGGCATAAAGCTATCCATCAAGCCCATTTCCCTTGCACAGTCGCTGCAAAGGTGCATTTCGGTTACTTCGCCGTTTATATTCTGCTTAAAATATGTGGTTGCTTCATTTTGATTACAATGTTGACATTTCATAATAAAATCATCCTTTCATAAAAATTGGTATTTAATCAATATATGCAATCAGCATTTGCTTTAATTGCTTTGCCCTGACTGCATTTTTTATTTCGGCAGGCACGCCTTTAAAATTACTGTCTGCCGAGGCGGCTAACAAAAGCTTTGCGCTTTTATCATCAACAAGACCGTGATAATTAAGATTATATATCTGCGCTTTGGCACTTCGCTCATCTATTTCCTCGCCGATGCTTTTTATCAGCGAAACAATTGCGTTTTCCTTTGAAGGCGCCCTTGTTATATAGATACAGCCGCCGCCGCCCCTCCTGCTTTCAATTCGGTAGCCCTGCTCGGGAGTGAAGCGGGAGGTTATAACATAATTTATCTGGCTTGGAACACAGCCGATTTGAGACGCTAAATCGTTTCTTTGAATTTGAATGGTTGATTGGCCGTCATCAAACATATCAAGAATCATATCGGCTATAATATCAGTCATTTTCATTTTTTGATAATCACTCCTTATTTTCATTAGGCCTTTTGTTTTGTCAAAGCGTTTTTTTACTTTTGACTTTGACTTTCCTTGACCTTATGGCTTAATATTAGCACAAAGGTCAAACAAAGTCAAGAGTTTTTTTGACTTTTTCTGACTTTTAATAAATTGTTCAAAAAAAATCAATAAAAAAGGCAATGCACCCGAATTTTCAGATGCACCGCCGAATTGATTATTCAGTTAATCAGCAACCGCAACCGCAGTCGTTGTTGCCGCAACCGCAATTACCGAAGCCACCGCAGAGGAGAAGGATTATAATAAGGATTACAATCCAAGATGAACCACCGCAGCCGCAACCGTTGTTACAACCGCAACCCATAGCTGAACCTCCCTTCGCTTTTCTAAATCATACTATGAAAAGCAAAGGAAAGTGTTACATTAAAAATCTGCTAAATAATCATACCGCCGCTGACGCTTAAATCCTGCCCTGTTATATAGCCGCTTTGAGCAAAAAACAAAACCGCTCTTGCAACCTCCTCGGGAGTGCCGATTCTTTCAAGCGGCACCTCACCGATAAGCTCCTCCTTTGAAAAATCACGGTTCATTCGAGTGTCAATTATACCGGGGGAAACACAATTTACCGTTATACCGCTTGGAGCAAGCTCCTTTGCAAGCGCCTTTGTTAGCCCTATAACACCCGCCTTGCTCATTGAATAAAGCGTTTCGCAAGAGGCACCGACCTCGCCCCACATTGAAGAAATATTAACTATGCTGCCCGAATGGCTTTTGAGCATAAGCGAGGCGGCATTTTTACAGCAAAAATAAACTGCTCTTGCATTGACGCTCATTAAGCCCTCATAATCCTCTGCCGAGGTGTCGTTTATCATTTTAATAAGGCTTACTCCCGCATTATTAACAAGAACATCAAGGCCTTTAAAATTATAAAAAAGCGCATTAATTTCATCAACATTTTTTAAATTGCATTTTATTGCATTAACGCCGCTGAAATCGGGTGCAGTTTCGTTATAGGTTATATAAACATCATAGCCGTTTTCGGCAAAAAGAAGTGCGCACGCCTTTCCTATTCCCGTTGCACCGCCTGTTATCAAAGCTTTTTTCATAATCATCTTCCTTAGAAAATTAATAACAATTCACACCGTGTTTAATATAATATGCTTTATATTATCACAAAAGATTGAACTTTTCAATCGAATATGTTAATATAAACAGTAATATAGGCAATAAAGAGTAATCCGAACCTGCCAAAAACGCAGGAATACTTTATGTATTCCGAGTATTTTTAACATAGAGTAAGGGCAAATCAGCCAATTTGAACCACGGTTCGGATTGCTGTTTATTGCCTAACCAAGAGAGGCAAGATAATTATGGTCAAAGAGTTTTACACTATTTCGGTTTATGTTGATAAAGATGAAAATTTAATCGGTATCCCCTGCGGAGAAAGTGAAAAATACGGCATTGCCGATATAGACACGGTGCTTGTTTTAAAGGCTCCTTACACGGAAAAGCAGGTTGAGGATTTTATTGAAAGGGTTTTTGAAGAATGCTATAAGAAAAAGCACAATGACGAAAGCCCCGTTTCAACAATTGAGCGTTATACAAAGAAAAAGGGCTTTGTTAACGCAACGGCGGATTTAACGCTGATTTCACTTGTTAAAACAAAGGAAAATTACTCTGTTATGCCCACCTTTAACGATTTTGAAAAGGGACCTCTTTGCATTGATGATGACGAAAGGCTTCTTGCAAACCCTTACAGTGAGGGCGAATTATATAAGGAAATCCACGATATAATTATGGTTTATATGAAAGCGAATGCCTTTTATAAGGAAATGGCAGAGGCAGAAAGACGAAAAGGCAATCATTAAATTTTTTCCCGGCACGGTGCGTGCCGGGATTTTTTTACGATTGCAAAGCACGAAAAGCTTTTCAAAATGCTTTTAATCAGATACCTTTCGGAATCCGAAGCACTAATACTATCACTTTCAGTAAAGCTATATTCAACAATATCATTACCTTTTGTATATGATACAGATTTATCTTTAATAGTTGATGAATATGTTGTACCGAAATGTGTTTCAGTAACATCTTTTTATTTTTCCGTTAAACAATGCTTCAAATTCTTCAATTGTACCCTGGGTCAATAAATCCTTTTGGCATATGAGGTGTGCGGAAGGTCTGAAAAATCCTGCAACTGTCAGTGTGTAATATTCACCGTAATCTTTCACTGTCTTAATCTGCTCAATGTTCAAAGTGTCTGTAAATTTATCTTTAACACATATAATTACACCATCATTAATAGTTATGTGTTCCGGCACGAGCCTGTCTTTACTTAACTTTAATTTAAGATATGGCAGCAAGATTGCAATGAGAAAGAAAATCGGAAAAATGATACACACTATGTATTTTCTTGGTATTATAAAAGAAAAGAGAAAAGTGCAAGCAGGAATGCACATAACAAAGAAAAACAAAGAAGTGCCCAGGTTTTCTTTTACAAATCTTTTATGGTAAAACTTTAATACATGTTCAGATAAGTTGCCTTTAAATTCAATCATAACATTTTCCTTTCTGCTATTTACATTTTCTTTATCTTTCCTGCAAACAGGCTTTCAAATTCTTCAATTGAGCCTTGGGTCAATAAATCTTTTTGACATACGAAACGATAACTATATGCTTTAAATACAAAATAGTAAAATTCGCCGTAATCTCTTACTTCTTTTACATCTTTCATAAATCTGGTGTCTACCATGGCATTACTTTTACTTACAATCATATCATTTTCAATATATACTTTTTGGGGAGTAATTTTTTCTTTTTCTTTTTTTGTTTGAATATTTGGTAGTAAAAGTGCAAGTGCCGACAATATAATTGTTAAAATAACTGCTATTGGCTCAACAATAATATTGAAAAGGAAATAGAAAGCCATATAAAGAATAATTAAACCGACAATAAATGCAACTGCCATAAACTTTTGTTGAAGTTTTACAATTTGTTTACAGAAAAATTTTTGCGATTTCCCTGTTAAATATCCGTTAAATTCAATCATAATATTCTCCTTAAATAATAGTTACGAAATAAAAAAATAGTATATAGGAATAGTAACACAGAACAAAAAAATATACAATAACAAATTATAAAATAAAAAACAATAATT
>UQSH01000053.1 GCA_900543795.1 uncultured Oscillospiraceae bacterium
GCAATATCTGCCACGCTAAACCGTGGTTCGAATTATTACCGTTACCCTAAGCAAATGGGAAACGGGCGACGGTTATCCCGATATAACGCTTCTTCCCGATATTGCAAGGGCTCTTGATATAACGGTTGATGAGCTTTTGAGCGGAGAGGTTATTCCCGAAAACAAAGCCGATATAAAGGTAACGGAAATTGAGAATAAGGATAATTTAATTAATCTTTTTAATATCTCTTATATAATTTCCATTTTCCTTGCAGGCTTCGGAGCTTTGCTCGGAGCCGTTACGGAGCTTTATTCAATTTGGGCGTTTAGCATTTTGTTTTATACGCATTGGGAAATTATGTTCGTTGCCGTTGCGCTTTTTGCCATTGTTGCAGGCGGTCTTGTTTTTTCCGTCGGCACGGCAAGGCTCGGAGTGGTTTTAAGCAAAAGCGAAATAATAAAAACGGCAGGCAAAAAGGGCGTTGTGCTATGTGCTGTTTCGGCGGTTTTCCCGGTTTTGTTTATAGCGCGTATTATTGATGTTTCACGGTATTCAATGTTTGCTCCGTATGCCGTTGCGGCTATAATAATCGCCCTTGTTGCCGCTCTTGTTTATGTATTCAAAAAAGTTAAGTAAAGGCAGGAAAGCATTGAAATTCATTTTTATCATTCTCGGTGTGGCGTTGTTGCTTTGGTATACCGCTCCGCTTCCGGCACGAATTTTAAATATCGGAAATATTGCAGGAGCCGCTTTTTCGGCGTCGCTCATTTTGTTCGGAGCATATCTTGAAAAAATTCCGTTTCCGCTCAAAACGGCGTTTTGCATATTGCTGTGTGCAGCAGTTGCCGTTTGCCTGCCGCTTACGGTTAATATGGCACGCTATGCCAATTATAAAACGAATGAGGGCGCACAAACGGTTATCGTTCTCGGCTGCAAGGTTAGAGGTGATAAGCCAAGCAAATATCTTTATGACAGATGTGCCGCAGCAGCTGAATATTTAAAGGAAAACCCGTTTGCCTGCGCAATCCTTTCGGGCGGTCAGGGTGCCGATGAGGATATAAGCGAGGCGCAGTGTATGGAAAATGTTCTTGTTGAAATGGGCATTGATAAGCGCAGGCTCTATCAGGAAAACAGGTCAACAAGCACGGTGCAGAATTTGCAGCTTTCAGCCGATATAATTGAAAAGAATAATTTAAGCCGTGATGTTCTTATTGTAACTAATGAGTTCCACGAATACCGTGCAAAGCTTATATGCAAAGAGCTCGGTCTGAATTTTCATTCAAAATCAAGCCGTTCGTCAAGATATACTCTTTTAACCTTTTACACCCGTGAATTAATGGCGCTTGTTAAAGAAATTGTTTTTTAGGCGGCACCGCAGCTTGAATTGGCTGATTAGCCGGTATTCCTTGCTGAAAAATATTCGTAACATATAAAAGGAGTGGCAGGCTTTGCAACTCTTTAATATTGCCGGCGCAAAAGAAAATGCCGCAGAAGGCTTTGCTTCTGCGGCATTTAATGTTATCCGAATATTCTGTTTGCGTTTTCCGTCAGCTCAACAAGCTTTTCCTCTCCAAGCCTTTTAACAATCTCCTTCGCTCCGCCTTGATAATCGGGAGGTCGTGTTGAGGTGTTGTGGCAGTCGGAGCCGATAAAGCTGATTCTTTCGCTTTCAAGATATTTGAAAAGCTTTTTTCTTATGCTTCTGTGAGCATCGGCAAAGGAGCTGATATTAACCTGCGTTAAGCAGCCCATATCAATCAACTCGTCAAGCGTGTCTGTATCGTCCATCAGCGAACGGTAGCGTTCAATGTGAACAAGAACGGGAGTTATGCCGTAATCGCTTATAAGGCTCGAAAGCCGTTCAAGTGCACTGTCGGAAAACTCCTCGGAAAAGGGATGCTCAATAAAAGCATATTTTGTGCTTCCTGCACAGATTTCAGATAAATCGTCGTTGCCGAAAAGATATTTGCTTATATAAACCTCGGCGGCAGGAATAATTTGAGGAGAATCCGGCGGAAGAGCACGGCAGAGCCTTTCGTATGCGGCGTTTCTTTTTTTAACAAAATCTGCAAGGGAAATTGAGTCGCTGTAATAATGGGGAGTCGCAATTATTTTTTGTGCGCCTTGGCATTTAAGCCTCTCAACCATTTCAAGACTCATTTCAAGGCTGCTTGCGCCATCGTCAATTTCCGGCAGAATATGGCAGTGAGTTTCAATAAGATTTTTAATAATCACAGTATCACCTTAATCCAAATCCGGATTTTAATATGTATATTCGTTATAGCCGTATTTTTTATAGCCGTATTTATATCGTGATGCTTTATCCGAATCGTAATTAACAACAAAGCCTAAAATATTAGCGTCTATAAATTCAAGTGCTTTAAGCGCCTTTTGAAGCTCGGGGTGTGTTGAGGAATAAGAGCGCACAACAAGCACAACACCGTCTGATTCACGGATAACAGGGAGTGCATCAGAAACAAGATTAATCGGCGGAGTGTCTATTATAATGTAGTCATAGCTTTTTGAAACCTCTTCAAGAAAATCCCTCATAGGCTCGGAGCCGAGTATTTCCGCAGGATTAGGCGGAATGGAGCCGGAGGCGATAACAGATAAATTTCTTATTTCCGTTGGATGAATTATGCTGAATAAATCAACCCTTTGAGAGCTTCGACTGTTAACGGCGGAGCTCAAATAATTAGTTAGCCCCGGAGCGTTTGGAATTGAAAAATAATGATGAATTTTCGGCTTTCTCAAATCGCCGTCAATAAGCAAAACCCTTTGGTCTGCCTCGGCAATTGAAATTGCAAGGTTTGTTGTGGTGGTTGTTTTTCCCTCGCTTGGAACAGAGGAGGAAACAACAATTATTTTGCAGCCCTTTTTCATAACGGAAAGCATTATATTTGTTCTTATTGATTTGTATGCTTCCTCAATTCTGAATTTAAGTCCCGGTTCGATTGTTGCGTCTTTTAGAAGAAAACGGGAGGATGCTGTGCTGTCGCTTTTTTTCTTTGCCATTACTTATTACCCCCTGCTTTTTTCTTTTTGCTTGAAATTTCAAATTCGGGAACAGAGCCTAAAACAGGTATATCATATTTGCCGGATAAATCCTCTGCACCCTTAATTCTTACATCAAGGAATTCACGCAAAACTGCGTAAAGAGCGGCAAGCAAAATTCCCGCAATTGCTCCGATAATACATTTTTTGGGATATTGCATGCTCTCTGCTGCGCCTGCCTTCATCGGTGTGTCCTCAACGGAAACCTGAACAAGCCCTTGATTAGTTTGATCCATTGCCTGCGGAACGCAAACCTCAAGCGTTTGCGCAATGTGATAGCTTAAATCGGCGTCTGTTGTTGTAATTGTGAAATAAAACATTGCCGTGTTTTCAACCTTTTGAATTGAAATTGAGCTCTTAACGGTTCCTGCGGAATAATCGGTTCCGTAGGTTTTATTCAGCTCGTCCGCAACCATTTGGTTAAAATTATTTGTTGAAAAAACCTCAATATATGTGTCAAGCATTTTCATTGCATAATTCATTTTGCTTGTTTGGCTCGTTCTTTGAACGCTTGTTGAGGTGCTGGATTCCGATGTTGAGGTGCTGTCGCTCAGCTCCTCATCGGAATCAACCGCATAAGCAAGAAATTCAATAGTTGAGGTGTATGTCAGCGTTGTGAATTTTGCCGTAAAAAGAAATGCGGCAAATGCGCCGATAAGCGCAAAAGCAATTATCAGCTTCCATTTTTTCAGAAGGGCTGTAAAAACCTTTTGAACATTTTCGTCTATATTCAAGCAAACCATCCTTTCGGATAAACATTATTATACATTTTAAATTTTACTTTAAAATAAAATATTTGTCAACATTATAAGCTTATTTCTATTGACAAAGAAAAGAAAATAAATAATAATATATTTTAATAAAATAATTAAGGATTAAGGGCATTATATGAGCACACAGGAAAGCAAAATACCTCTTTGGGGACCGTATTCAAAAAAATATATGGGCATATCAAGAATAATTGATTCCGATATGAAATCGGGAGCAAGATTTGATTTTGTTGTTCATCCAACCGTTTGGAATTCGGCAGTTCCCGTTCCGAATGTAACCGTTCCCAGCAGCTATCATCTTTGGAAATGCAAGGGCGATTATTCCTTTTATTCATACAGATATGAGCTTATGTGGAAGGATTTGATATACACAGATGTTTCCTTCTCAAAAATAAATGAGGAAGCGTATCTTATGAGGGCGTGCTTCGTTAATAACACGGATTTGAAGCAAAATTGCCTTTTAAATGTTTTTTCGTCTATGGAATATCCAAAGCCGTTTTACTGCCGTGCTTCGCTTCCCGAAAAAGCAATAATAATTAATGCAAATGATTATGATGAATATGAATATGCAAATCCCCGTCCGTGGGACAGGGAAAATCCCGACGGTATGCACAAGGGCGAATTTTTTGATTGCAATTTCTATTCAAGCCACGGCTTGGGCGACAGATGCGAGAATTATCATGTTCCCGTGCTCAATTTAAAGCCATTTGGCTGCGAGGCGGGCGACAGAGCTTCGTACCGCACAGACGCTTCCGAATTTAAAAGCCCTGTTTTAACGGTTAGATATAAAAGCGTAACAGACACTCCCGCCGAATTTATGCTTTGCGGAAAAAAAGTTGTTTTCCCCGTTAATCAAGAGCTTTCGTTTGCACATTTTGAATATAACGGCGAAGAAAATATAACTCTTGAAAGCCTCGGCACAGGCGGAATTGAGCTTGATTTTCTTGCAATAACGGAAAAGGGAGAGGAAAAAAATATTTCCGTTTCTCTTGAAAAGCAGGGCTTCGTTCCGAAAATTGCTTCCGAGGAGGCAGGCAGGGGATTAAGAATTAAGCTGGAATATCCAAGCGGAGAAGAGTTCTTCGTTCTCACAAATAACGAAAGAACAAGGGAAAGAACGCTTAACTCAGGTTGCCTTGAGGATGCTTTGCCAAACAGGCTTTCAAACGGCGACCACACCTACGATGAGCTGACAAGAACATTCTCGGAAAGCTTTCTTGCAAAGAAAAGCGACGAGGGCTTTTTTCATAACGCAGTTATTCAGTCAATTTTTATTGATCCTTATTCAAGCCATATCGAATATGCAGTTGTTTCAAAAAGTGCATTTGAGCCGTTATCCGATGAGGAATATGAGAAAATTTACATAACAAATTCAACCGAAAACGAAAATCCGTTTAACGAAAACGGCAAACAGTATTTGCTTTCAACAGAGATACTCAAATCAACTCTTTTAACAAATATTGTTTATCCTGTTTATAAGCACGGAAAGAATGTCGTTCATTACACTCCCGGTAAGAGATGGGACAGCTTCTATACCTGGGACAGCGGCGTTATCGGTGCAGGCGTTCTTGAATTCAGCCGTGAAAGGTCAAAATATATCCTTGAAACATATCTTTCGGATGACGATAATGATGATTTTGCCTTTTTGCTTCACGGAAGCCTTGTGCCAACGCAGTTTGCACAGTATCTTGAATTGATTAAAAGGGCGGAGGATAAGGAGCCCCTTTATGCGCTTTACGGAAAAATGATGCGCTATTATGATTTTCTTGCAGGCAGAAATGGCTCTTCAACCGCTAAATTTGAAAACGGTCTTTTAACAACCTATGATTATTGGTATTCCTGCTCGGGTATGGATGATTATCCTGCGCAGGTTTATATGATAGACAGGCAGATGATGGATAAAATCTGCCCCTGTATTTCAACCTCTCATATTATTCGTGCGGCAAAAATTATGCGTATGACGGCTCTTGCTATGGGAAAAGAAGAGGATGCAAGGCGCCTTGAAGCCGATATTGAGCGTTTTTCAAATGCGCTAAACAATCTTGCGTGGGATGATGAAGCAGGCTATTATTCATATACCGTTTATGACGGCAACAAAAATGTTATCGGCTTTTTGAAAAACGAAAGCGGCGAAAATATGAACAAGGGTATGGATGGTGTTTATCCTCTTGTTGCAGGCATAGTGCCTCAGGGCAGAGCGCAAAGGCTTCTTTCGCATATCAAAAATCCGAATGAAATGTGGAGCAAAAGCGGCATTTCAGCCGTTGATATGAGCGCATCCTACTATTTTAACGATGGCTATTGGAACGGCAATGTTTGGATGGCGCATCAATGGTTTTTGTGGAAAACAATGCTTGATATGGGCGAAGCGGACTTTGCATTTGAAATTGCAAAAAGAGCGCTTGATATGTGGAAAAAGGAAACGGATTTTTCGTATAACACCTATGAATGCTTCGGAATTGAAACACAGCGAGGAGGCTGGTTCCATAACTTCGGAGGTCTTTCCGCTCCTATCTGTATTTGGGCAAACGCATATTATAAGCCCGCAACCGTAACAACAGGCTTTGATGTTTGGACAGATGCACAGGCGGCAACCGAAAGCAGTGCAAAAATCAGCTTTAAGTATTTCGGAAATTCCGAAAAATACACCGTTCTTGTTTGTCTTTCCGATAAGTATGAATACCGTGTAACACTCAATTCAAGCGAAATTGATTATGTGAGCAGAGATAACGGAATTATTGAAATAACTCTCAACGGTTGTGTTAAATCGGGAGAACTTGAGATAAAAATAAAATAAAGCAGAGGGGTAAAATTTATGGCAAAAAGAATTAGCGGAAGCAATAACGAGCCTCTTAAAATCCAGTTTATAACAGATACTCATTATTATTCCAGAAAAGGCGGAACCGAGGGAGCTGCCTATGATAAGGCAGAGTCCAAAAGTCAAAAAATCATTAAGGACTCAGACCTTGTTCTAAAAGCAGGATTTGATATTCTGTGCGAGGACACTTCAACGGATATTGTTGTTCTTGCGGGCGACACAACACGCGACGGCGAAATCGAATCCCATAAAGAGTTTATCGAAATGCTTCGTGATTTAAAGAAAAGGGGCAAGCGTGTTTATGTTATAACCGCAACTCACGATTTCAGAGACGGAGGCGTTGCAGACGGCTATGACGGCGATGAAACAATTAAGGTTCCCGCCGTTGAAAACAGGCACGACCTTTGGGATATGTATTATGAATTCGGTCCTAATGAGGCAATTGCAACCTTTGAAAAGTCGCTTTGCTATGTTGTTCAGCTTGCTCCGGGATACAGGCTTTTTGCTCTTAATGACGACACAAACGATAAGAAAGAGGGCAGAGGCTCCGGATACAGCGACGAGTGTATGCAGTGGATTCTCGAGCAGCTGAAAGATGCTTACGATAACGACCAATATGTTATCGCAATGACTCATCATCCCATGATTGCCCCAAGCCCGTTTTATGCAATTATCGGCAAGGGCGATATGCAGAGAAATCACGAAATAACAAGAGAAATTTTTGCAGACCACGGACTGCATTGTATGCTAACCGGACATACACATGTTCACGATATTTCCGTTATAACCTCTAAAAAGGGCAATAGGTTTTATGATATTGCCTGCGGTGCAATGGCGGGCTGCCCTCCGGCTATGAGGAATGTAACCTTTGATCCTGCAAAGGGAGAAATCAGAACGGATACAATTCTTATTAAGGATGTTCCGGGGCTTGACACGAACGGAAAGCCGTTTGATGAATATATGAAGGGCTTTTTCTTCGGTATGATTCGAGAGGTTATATGGGCAATGGGCAATGATATAAACCGCCTTGCCGAAATGACTCCTGCATTTTCAATTCCCGGCGAAAAGATTAAAAAGCTTGCGTGGATAATCAAGCCCGTCGGCAAGATTCTCAATAAGCTTACCTTTAAAAAGATTTGGCGTTTGTGCAAAAAGGAATGTGGGCTCAAAAAAGAAGATATTGCCGATATTGCCGATAACAAGGTTGTTGATTTTATACTTGAGCTTATTCAAAATCTTTATTGCGGAGATTCTCCCTACGGTCCCGAAACGAGAGAATATAAAATAACCTGCGGATTTCTTAATGTTATTGATAGCTTTCTTAACACAATCGGGCTTAAAATCGGCAAGCTCCTTAAAGGTGCAGAAAGCGTAAGAGGTCTTGTTGAGCCGCTTTTGTGGAATCCCGGCCCGTGCGATGCAGAGGCAACGCTTAAAATTTATCCCGTTTATGATGACGAAAATCCCGCTCCTGCCGAAGAGGAAAAGCCGTTTAACGATCCTGTTAAAAAAAGCAAAAAGGGCCCGCTTGTGCTTTTGATAATTATTCTTGCGGTTGTTCTTTTGCTTGCAGTTATTCTTGGCTTAATTGCGCTCGCCGTTTGGGCAATTGTTGCAATTATTAAGGCGATTATTCCCGGAATGATTTTCGGATTGATGATTTAAAGCGTTTTTTTAAAACATTTTTAATAATGTGTTAAATAATTCTTGCATAGCAGGAGTTTATTTGATATACTAAAAATAATAAAATAGCGGATTAGCCGCATAAAAGGAGAAAAATTTATGGCAAAAAAATTAAAAGATATTGATAGCATGGCAGAGGAAAAGGGCTCCTTTCTCGTAACAGCATGGCAGTTTGTAAAATTCATTGTTGTTTCGCTTCTTGCCTGCATTGTTCAATTCGGTCTTGTAAATCTTATTCCGTTAATCCCACAGATTAAGGAGCTTTACGGCACGGCATTCCATTGGTTTGTGTTTGATTATCCCGTAACTCAAAATGCCGTTGGCGAAATTGTTTCGGGCGGTCTCGGATATTTCATCGCATTCAATGTTGCAAATATTGCCGCACAGATTGTTGCTTTCTTTGTTAATAAGGAAAAAACCTTCAATTCAAGCGCAAATGTTGCAGTAACCCTTCCGATTTACATCGTCTTCACCATTGCGCTTATATGCTTCTCTGCATGGCTTTCTCCAACCCTTAACACTCTGTTTTCTGTTAAGTGGGGCTGGAACGGAGCACTTTCAAGAAATATCGCAACGGCAGTTTGCTCTGCTTTGCAGTTCTTCCTCTATTTCCCTGTTGATAAAATCCTTTTCAAAAAGAAAAAGGAAGATACGGCAGAAGCAAAATAAACTAAGCAAATCAAAAGCACCGAAGAGCTTTTCTTCGGTGCTTTTTACATATTATAATATTAATTTATACCATATTATAAAGGCGCTTGGCGTTTTCGGCAGTAATATCTAAAAGCTCCTGTGCCGTAATGCCTATTTCGGCGGAAAGGCGCTCTGCAATAAATTGAATATATGAGCTGTCGTTGCGCCTGCCTCTGTACGGCTCGGGGGCAAGATATGGGCAATCAGTTTCAAGCACAAGGCGGTCAAGCGGAATTTCGTGCAAAACCTCAAGACTTTTTCGTGCATTTTTAAAGGTGGCAACACCGTTTAAGCCGATATACATTCCAAAGGAAACTATTTCCTTTGCGCTTTCCTTTGAGCCGGAAAAGCAGTGAAGCACTCCCTTTGGCTTCATTTCACGCAAAATTTCAAGCGTGTCGCCGTGTGCCTCTCTGTCGTGAACTATAACGGGCATATCAAGACTTTTTGCAAGCTCAATCTGCGCTTTGAAAAAATTCCTTTGCTTTTCCTTTGTTGAACTCATCCAGTGATAATCAAGCCCGATTTCGCCGATTGCAACACATTTTTTGTGCATGGCAAGCTCTTCGATTTCTTTAATATCGTTAAGCGAAAAGCCTTCAAGATTTTCGGGATGAAAGCCCGCCGCAAAATAAATGTAATCGTATTTTTCCGCAAGCTCTCTGTTAAATTTGCTCGATTCAATATCACATCCGCAGGAAACTGCAAAAGATTATTGTGCGATAATAGGACTAAATCAGAAAGACCTTGAAAATCAAGGCGTTCTGGCTTAGTCCCTTCTTTTTTTGACCAAAAACAAAGGACTTTCACAATAATCAAGCAAGCCGGAGGGTGCTGCTGCACACTT
>UQSH01000054.1 GCA_900543795.1 uncultured Oscillospiraceae bacterium
CTTGTGCTTGCGCACAACAAAACGCTTGCCGCCCAGCTTTGCTCAGAGTTTAAGGAGTTTTTTCCTGAAAACGCTGTTGAATATTTTGTTTCCTATTATGATTATTATCAGCCCGAGGCGTATGTTCCCACAACCGACACCTATATTGAAAAGGACAGCGCCGTAAACGATGAAATAGATAAGCTTCGCCATAGTGCAACCGCCGCTCTTTCGGAGCGCAGAGATGTTATTATCGTTGCTTCCGTTTCCTGCATATATTCTATCGGCGACCCGATAGATTACAGAAATATGGTTATATCTTTAAGAAACGGTATGACCTATTCAAGAGACGCTCTTATTGCCAAGCTTGTTTCAATTCAGTATGAGAGAAACGATATAAATTTTGTAAGAAATAAATTCAGAGTAAGAGGAGACACTCTTGAAATTTTCCCCGCAGGCTCCTCGGGAAATGCAATCAGAGTTGAGTTTTTCGGAGATGAGATAGACAGAATTGCCGAAATAAATCCTTTAACGGGTAAGGTTGAGGGAATACTTTCGCATGCCGCTATTTATCCTGCTTCGCATTATGTTGTCGGAGCGGAGAAGATGAAAACAGCAATTGATAAGATTTATAACGAAATGGTTGAAAGAGTTGCCTATTTTGAAGAAAAAGGAAAGCTTCTTGAAGCGCAAAGAATAAGGGAACGAACAATGAATGATATCGAGATGCTTCAGGAAACAGGCTTTTGTAAGGGCATTGAAAACTATTCGGCCGTTATGAGCGGCAGAAAACCCGGACAGGCTCCGTTTACTCTTCTTGATTATTTTCCCGATGATTTTCTGCTTTTTTGCGATGAAAGCCATGTTATGCTTCCGCAGGTGCGAGGTATGTACGGAGGAGACAGAAGCCGAAAGGCAAGTCTTATAGATTACGGATTCAGACTTCCGTCTGCCTTTGATAACAGACCGCTGACCTTTGATGAGTTTTACGGTAAGGTTAATCAGGTTGTGTTCACCTCTGCAACTCCCGGTCAGTTTGAAAGGGAGCATTCAACGCAAATTGTTGAACAAATTATAAGACCAACAGGCCTTCTTGATCCGCTTGTTACAGTTAAGCCTACCGATGATCAAATGGACGACCTTGTTTCCGAAATTAACATAAGAACGCAAAGAGGCGAAAGAGTTCTTGTTACAACTCTGACAAAAGCGATGGCAGAGGATTTAACCGAATATCTCGAAGGCTTCGGAGTAAAGGTTAGATATATGCACCACGATATAGACACAATCGAGCGTATGGAAATAATAAGAGATTTGCGCCTTGGCGAGTTTGATGTGCTTGTGGGCATCAATCTGTTGAGAGAAGGACTTGATATTCCCGAGGTTTCTCTTGTTGCAATACTTGACGCTGATAAAGAGGGCTTTTTGCGCTCGGAAACCTCTCTTGTTCAAACTATCGGACGGGCAGCACGAAACGCCTCAGGCGAGGTAATAATGTATGCAGACTGCGTAACTCCTTCTATGGAGCGTGCTATATCCGAAACGGTGCGCAGAAGACAAATTCAAGAGCAGTATAACAAAGAACACGGCATAACGCCGAAAACAATCAAAAAGGGCGTTCGAGAGGTGCTTGAAATAACCTCTAAGGAAAAGTTGGATAAGCGCTCAAGAAAGCGTATGTCAAAGCGTGAAAAGGACGCACTTATTCAAAAGCTGACCGCTGAAATGAAGGAGGCAGCAAAGCTTCTTGAATTTGAACACGCTGCATATTTAAGAGATAAAATTAATGAATTAAAATCGGAGTAATTATGATAAAGCTTTTTAAAAATAAGGCATTTTGGAAAAGCACACTGACGCTTGCCGTACCCGTTGCCATACAAAATATGCTCATAAGCTCTTTTACTCTTGCAGACACTCTGCTTGTAAGTCAGCTTGGTGATGTTGCGCTTTCTTCGGTTGGTATGGTTGGTCAGTGGGGCTGGCTTATGAATATGATTCTTGTTGGATTTGCCTCGGGAACAACGGTTTTTGTTTCTCAAAATTGGGGAATTAAAAATCTAAAAAAGATACATTCTGTTTGCGGAATTGCGATTTTAAGCGTACTTGCAGTTTCGCTGATTTTCACGGTTGTAAGCATAACCGCACCTGAATCGGTTATAAAAATGTTCAACTCCGATCCCGAAATTATATGTGCCGGCACGGAATATATAACCGTTGTTGCGTTTTCATATATAGCGGTTGCATTAACCAATATATTAAGCGCAGTTTTGCGTTCTTGTGAAAATGTCAAGCTTCCTATGTATGTTTCCGCATTCACAACGATTCTAAACATTTTCCTCGATTACAGTATGATTTTCGGAAAATTCGGATTTGAAAGGATGGGAATTAAGGGTGCTGCGCTTGCAACCACGGTTTCTGCTTGGGCAGGAGTTGCTCTTTTAGTTTTGATTTCCATTATTCAGAAAAATATAATTATTGCAAAGCCGTCGGAGGTTTTCGGATTTAAGCTTGATGAGGTTAAGGGCTTCTATAAAAAAGCATTCCCGGTTGTTTTTAACGAAGGAATGTGGGGCGCAGGCACATTTGTTTTCAACATTATTTATGCAAATATGGGTTATGAATATTTTGCTGCCTTAACTATTTTGAGAAGCTTTGAAAATATTGCTTTTGTTTTCTTTATCGGACTTTGTAATGCCGCAGTAGTTATGATAGGCAAGTCGATTGGTATGGGCAACATTGAAAAGGGCGTTGAGGATTCAAAGCGTTTTTCCGTTTTTGTTCCTGTTTTTGCCGTTTTTATTTCCGTGCTGATATTAATTTTCAGACCTCAGCTTGTCGGATTATTTAATATGGGTAATAATATAAGTAAAACAACGCTTGATACTGCCTTGTTTATTATGGCGGTTTATGCCTTTGAGCTGCCTATAAGAATGATTCCGTATATTCAGGTTGTTGGTATTTTCCGAAGCGGAGGAGATACTGTTAACGGCGTTAAGTATGATTTATTCTGCTTATGGTGTCTTTCAATTCCGGCAACGCTTATAGCAGTTTATGCTTTTAAGGCTCCGTTTGTAATTGCATTTATTGTTATGTATGCTTTTGAGGATTATTTCAAAACCTTCCTATGCTTAAAGCATTATCACTCTTTAAAGTGGATAAAGCCCGTAACACAGCAGGGCAAGGAGGGCTATGAAAGATATTTTAACAAGAGAGGAGAGCAATAAGAAATTGGCTAAGAATTTAATTGTTAAGGGTGCAAGAGAGCATAATTTAAAAAATATTGATGTTGAAATTCCAAGAGACAGCCTTGTTGTTTTTACAGGTCTTTCCGGCTCGGGAAAATCAAGCCTTGCTTTTGATACAATTTATGCCGAGGGGCAGAGAAGATATGTTGAAAGCCTCTCCTCTTATGCAAGGCAGTTTCTCGGTCAAATGGAAAAGCCCGATGTTGATTATATTGAGGGTTTAAGTCCGGCAATTTCAATTGACCAAAAAACAACCTCTAAAAATCCTCGTTCAACAGTAGGCACGGTAACGGAGATATACGATTATTTAAGGCTCCTTTATGCAAGAATAGGAGTTCCTCACTGTCCTGTTTGCGGAAGAGAAATAACTCAGCAAACGGTTGATCAAATTGTTGATAAAATTCTGTCCTATGATGAGGGAACTAAAATTCAACTTATGGCCCCTATTGTCAGAGGAAGAAAGGGTGAATATCAGAAGGAGCTTGAGGATGCAAGAAGGTCAGGCTTCTCAAGAGTAAGGATAGACGGAAGCATTTATGACCTTTTTGAAGAAATAAAGCTTGATAAAAACAAAAAGCACAATATAGAAATTGTTGTTGACAGGCTTGTTGTTAATGACAGCATAAGAAGCAGGCTGACAGACAGTATAGAAACCGCAACGCATCTTTCAAAGGGTATTGTTATCTGCAATATTCTTGATAAAGGCGATGAGCTTTTTTCGCTTGATTATGCCTGCCCGGAGCACGGTGTTTCAATTGAGGAAATGAGCCCTCGTATGTTTTCGTTTAACAATCCGTACGGCGCATGCAAGCGTTGCTCGGGTCTTGGAACATTTATGGAAATTGATGAAAATCTTGTTATTCCCAATAAGAAGCTTTCTATCAATCAAGGCGCAATAAAGGCAAGCGGCTGGAATGTTGCAGACGGGTCTTCAATTGCAAGAATGTATTTTGAAGCACTTGCAAAGGAGTATAATTTTTCACTTGATATGCCTGTTGAGATGCTGCCAAAGGAGGCTATTAATGCCATTCTTTACGGAACAAACGGCAAAAAAATCAAAATGAAGCGCGTTACTGCTTACGGCTCGGGAACATACACAAACGATTTCGAGGGTGTTATTAATAACCTTAAACGCAGATACAGTGAATCAACTTCGGAATGGTCAAGAGCGGAAATAGAATCCGTTATGGTTTCAAGCAAATGCCCCGATTGTAAGGGTGCAAGGCTTTCTCCCATCAGTCTTTCCGTATCCGTCGGCGGTAAAAATATTTATGAGTTTTGCTGTATGTCTATTTCGGAGGAGCTTGATTTTATAGAAAATCTTGAATTAACCGAAAAGGAGCAGATGATAGGAAATCTTATTATCAGAGAGATTAAGGAAAGACTTAATTTTCTTAATTCGGTTGGACTTGATTATCTTTCGCTTTCGCGTGAGGCGTCAACATTATCGGGCGGCGAGGCACAAAGAATACGCCTTGCAACGCAGATAGGCTCTTCACTTATGGGAGTTCTCTATATACTTGATGAGCCGTCAATAGGACTTCATCAGAGAGATAACGAAAAGCTTCTCGGCACTCTGCGCCATCTTCGTGATTTGGGTAATACGCTTATTGTTGTTGAGCACGATGAGGATACTATGCGCGCCGCTGATTATATTGTTGATATAGGCCCCGGAGCAGGCGTTCACGGCGGAGAGCTTATTGCCTGCGGAACTGTTGATGATATTATAGCAAACGAAAGGTCAATAACAGGTCAATATCTTTCGGGAAAGCGTTCAATTCCCGTTCCGTCTGTTCGCAGAGCAGGGAACGGTCATAAGCTGACTGTTTTCGGTGCGTCGGAAAATAATCTTAAAAAGATTGATGTTGAAATTCCTCTCGGCAAATTTGTTGCCGTAACGGGCGTTTCGGGCTCGGGTAAATCAAGTCTTGTTAATGAAATTCTGTATAAATATCTTGCAAACACTCTTAATAACGCAAAAAAAAGGCCCGGCAGCTTTGAAAAAATTAAGGGTGCCGAGTATCTTGATAAGGTTATTGATATAGATCAGTCGCCGATAGGCAGAACGCCCCGATCAAATCCTGCAACCTACACAGGTGTGTTTAACGATATAAGAGATTTGTTTGCCGCAACTCCCGACGCTAAAATGAGGGGCTATAAGTCAAATAGGTTTTCTTTTAATGTTAAGGGCGGAAGATGTGAAGCCTGCCAGGGCGACGGTATTGTTAAAATAGAAATGCACTTTCTTGCGGATGTTTATGTGCCTTGTGAGGTTTGCTCCGGAAAAAAATATAACAGAGAAACACTTGAAGTTAAATTTAAGGGCAAAAATATTTTTGATGTGCTTGAAATGACCGTTGATGAAGGAATTGAGTTTTTTAAGCAGCAGCCTAAAATATACAGAAAGCTTAAAACACTCTCTGATGTCGGACTCGGATATATAAAAATCGGTCAGCCTGCAACAACGCTTTCGGGCGGCGAGGCGCAAAGGGTTAAGCTTGCCACCGAGCTAATGAAACGCTCAACGGGTAAAACCATTTATATCCTTGATGAGCCAACAACAGGACTGCACACTGCGGATGTTCATAAGCTTGTTAATGTGCTTAATGCTCTTGTTGATAGCGGCAACACCGTTCTTGTTATTGAGCATAATCTTGATGTCATAAAATCTGCCGACCATGTAATTGATTTAGGCCCCGAGGGCGGAAAGGGCGGCGGAAGGATTATTGCCGAGGGAACACCGGAGGAGATTGTTAAATGCAAAAAGTCCTATACAGGTAAATATCTTAAACCCCTGCTTGAAAAAGCATAATCACTATAAAGACGTAAAAGAGGCTTTTTAACATTGCCTCTTTTTTACTGTCCTTTTATTCTTTTAAGTGCGTTCTTTTCAAGTCGGCTGACTTGGGCTTGGGATATGCCTACCTCTTTTGCCACCTCCATTTGCGTTTTTCCCTGCATAAAGCGAAGGTACATTATGTTTCGTTCACGGTCATCAAGCTTTTTGATTTCGTCCTTTATCATAATTTCATCAATCCAGTCGCTGTCTGAATTATTATCTCCGATTTGATCCATAACATAAATTGTATCTCCGCCGTCGTTATAAACGGGCTCATAAAGTGAAACGGGGTCAACTATTGCTTCAAGAGCAAGCACAACCTCGCTTTTTTCCATATCAAGCGCCTTTGCTATTTCTTCAATAGTGGGTTCTTTTTTATTTTTGTTTATGAGCTCCTCCTTAACCTGCATAGCCTTGTAGGCGGTATCTCTCATACTTCTGCTGACTCTTATCGGGTTGTCATCTCTCAAATATCGCCTTATTTCTCCTATACACATTGGAACGGCATAGGTTGAAAATCTAACATCAAGGTCAAGATTAAAATTGTCTATTGCCTTTATAAGCCCTATAACGCCGACTTGAAAAAGATCGTCCATAGCCTCGCCTCTGTTTTGAAAGCGTTGAATAACCGACAAAACAAGCCTGAGATTGCCCTTAATCAGCTCTTCTCTTGCATTCATATCTCCTTGCCTTGCTTTTTTTAACAGTTCAATTTTTTCACTTTCTTTAAGCACCTTTATGTCGTTTGTGTTTATTCCGCAAATTTCAACCTTATTATACTGCAAATTAATCATTCCTTAATTTAGTTAGGCAATGAAGAGGAATACAAACCGTGGTTTTAATTTTTCTTCATTTCCTATGTACTGCTTTATTTTGGAATGATTTTTTACATTTCCTTCATTTATATTATGAGCAAAGGCTGTTGCTTTTATTATCGTAATACAGAAAACTTGTTAAATTTTCTAAAAAAAATAAAGCCCTGCTTCGTAAAGCAAAGCCTTAATGCTTGTTTGGTATTTAAATATTTCTTCCGCCGTTTATAAACAGCCAAAGCCTGTTGAAATATTTCTTTAAAATATGTGCAATAACTGTGATTAAAGCAATTGAAAAAACAGATTTCGACATACCATAGCGGAGCAAAATTACTGTTAATAAGACCGTTTAAAATGAATTTCGGGTTAAGGGGTAGAGGGATATGTTCCTAAATTATAATTCTGCAAAAAATAAGGCTGACCGCAAAAACAGTCAGCCGTTTTTATTATTCCTCTGTGCTTTGCTCGGAAGCCTTTTCTTTTGCACTTTCAATCAAATCGTTAAGCGATTTTTGATTGAGTGAGTCAACACGGTCGTATTTAACAGGCTCCTTATCTTTAAACTCTGTGCCGTTTTCGTTAATAAGAGTAAGAGAAAGAACATCGCCAACTATTGAATATTTATATGTTACGCTCTGTGCTGTTGTGCCGTTTGTTATTGTAAGTCTGTCGCCCTTAACATCATACTGTCCGTCAAACGAGAATGTTGAAATGTAAGAGCTGTATGTTCCGTCATCATAAAACTCGTAAGCGGAAAGACCGGGCGCAGATTGGCTTTGCCATTTGTTGACAAGCTTATCCTTTGAGGTTTCTCCTGCTATGTATGAAACGGGATTAATATGATTAACAGAGCAAACAACAGTTGTTATAAGTGCAAGTGCGGCAATAAACGCAAGAACAACCGATAAAATAATCTGACCTGTTGTGAATGTGTGCTTTGCCTTTTTAGGCTTAACCTCCTCATTGGGAGCAGCTGCATTGTTCACAGCTTCGGAGTTGCTGTCCTCAAATGTGAAATTATCTTTGTTATCCATATTATGCTTTCAATCCTTTTTTTCTTAATATAGCGTCTATTTTTTCCGAGCTGTCAAGCAAAGAAGAAACAGACATATCGTGGTTGAGCGTATCAAGAAAATATGCAATATATTTTGAAAGCTCAACAGATTGATACCAATCTCTTGCAAGAAGCTCGGGGGGTTGATAAACACCGTTTGTAGTAAATACCTTGGCAATAACACCGTTTTTATATGCTTCATCAAAAACTTCAAGTCCGTTTGCGAAAAGACCGAAGGTTGTGCAAACAAAAATTCTTTTTGCACCAAGGTCTTTAAGCTTTCTTGCAACCTCAAGCATTGATTCGCCGGAGGAAATCATATCGTCAACGATAATAATATCCTTACCGTTAACGGAATCGCCGAGATACTGATGCTCAACAATCGGGTTTCTTCCGTTAACAACCTTTGTGTAGTCTCTTCTTTTATAGAACATTCCCAAGTTAACACCAAGCTGAGTAGCAAAGAAGATACATCTGTGCATTGCTCCCTCGTCGGGAGAAATAACCATAAGGTGATCCTTATCTATCTTTAAATCGTCAACATTATTAACAATTGCTTTAATCATTTGATATGCAGGCATAACATTTTCAAATGATTTATGAGGAATTGCATTTTGAACTCTTTGGTCGTGTGCGTCAAATGTGATAATGTTTTCAACTCCGAGATTAACAAGCTCTTGAAGTGCCATTGCGCAGTCAAGCGATTCACGGCTTGACCTTTTATGCTGGCGTCCCTCATAAAGCATTGGCATTATAACAGAAATTCTTTTTGCCTTTGAAGAAGCAGCCGAAATAACCCTCTTTAAATCTGCATAATGGTCGTCGGGTGATTTCGGAACAGTCATTCCGTACATTTTGTAGGTAACGCTGTAATTGAAGCAATCGGTAACGATATACAGGTCGTAGCCTCTGACTGTATCGTTAATAACGGCCTTTCCTTCGCCGCTTCCGAAACGGGGATTAGAAATGTTGATTTTATAGGTGTCTCTCTGGTAGCCGTAAAATGCAATAGAGCCCTGATGCTCAATAGCCTGTGTTTTTCTCCATTGAACAAGGTATTTATCAACCTTGTCTGCAAGAGCCTCACAGCCCGGCATTGCAATAATACCGAGAGGTCCGTAGGGGATTGTTTCAACTAATTGTGCTGTTAATCTTGCCATTTTTAAACTCCTTGCTTTTCAGTATTAACTTAGGGTAACGGTAATAATCCGAACCCGTCAAAAATGCAGTATTAAAGCAATATTTGT
>UQSH01000055.1 GCA_900543795.1 uncultured Oscillospiraceae bacterium
AATCAAGGCAAAAACGCAGTTAATCCTTTTGGATTAACGAGTATTTTAACAAAGAAAAAGGGCAATATCTGCCACGCTAAACCGTGGTTCGAATTATTACCGTTACCCTATGATATAAATAATAGAGATTGATAATGGCAATGTACCTCAAAGGGCAGGCATGCAAAATCAATCTCCTTTAATAGTTCTTATAAAACGCAAAAAACGGAAGTAGCAAATTCAAAACGGCATTAGCAATGCCGACATAAAAGCGATTTTTTGCAAAATTCCGATATACGCATTGTGCTTTTTTTCTATTCAACAGTAACGGATTTTGCGAGATTGCGGGGCTTATCTATCGGTAGGCCCTTTTCGTTTGCAATATGATATGCGAGCAGTTGAAGCACAACGATTTCGATAAACGGAGTTAAAAGCGGAATTGAGCCGGGATATGTGAAAACCTCTTCAAACTGCGTAAGCTCGCTTTCAAGTCCCTCGCTTGCAATAACTATAACCCTTGCTCCTCTTGCCGAAACCTCAATAAGATTTGAAACGGTTTTTGCAAGCAAATCCTTGTTGCTGATAAGCCCGATACACACCGAATTACTGTCTATCAGGCTGATTGTTCCGTGCTTCAATTCGCTTGCGGGATAGCCCGAGCAGTCTATATAGCTTATCTCTTTGAGCTTTAATGCACCTTCGAGAGCCGCTCCGTAATCGGCATTTCTGCCTAAAAACCAACACTTTTCGGCACTTGCAAGGCTTTTTGCCAGCGTCTTGATTTCGTTATTTCGTTGAAGAATTTTTTCAATTTTCTTCGGCAAAAGAGCACTCATATTAACGGCAATTTCGTTGAAAACCTCTGTGCAGGCGTTTCTTTTTTGCGCAATAAAAAGGCAGAAAAGATTTAAAACGGCAAGCTGGCAGGAGAACGCCTTTGTTGTTGCAACGGCAATCTCCGCACCCGCCTTCGTCATTATGTTGTAGCCGCTCAGCTTAGCTATTGAGCTTTCCGCAACATTAACTATGCTTGCGGTTTTTGCGCCCTTTTCCTTTGCAAGCTTAAGTGCTGCAAGGCTGTCTGCTGTTTCTCCGCTTTGGCTGATGATAATAACAAGGCAGCTTTCGTCTAAAACAGGATTGGAATATCTGAATTCTCCCGCATATTCTGCAACTGTATAAACCTGCGCTATTTTTTCAAAATTGTATTTCGCCGTAAGCCCTGCGTGGTAAGCAGAGCCGCAGCCGATAATATAAATGCGGTTAATTGCGTTTATCTCTTCATCCGTGAAAGGAAAATCGGGAAAAAACGGTTCTCCGTCTATTGTGTAGCTTTCAACCGTTTGCCTAACCGCATCGGGCTCGTCATAAATTTCCTTAATCATAAAATGAGGAAAAGCACCCTTTGAAACGGCGTCCTTTTTCAGCGCTAATTCCTTTTCCTCTTTTTTTATCTCATCATGGCTTTCGTTAAAAACGGTTATGCTGTTTTCGGTTATTTCGGCAGTTTCTCCGTCATCAAGATAAATCGCTTTGCCCGTTCGGCTTAAAAGCGGACTTATATCAGATGCAATCAGGTTTTCCCCGTTTCCTATTCCTATAATTAGGGGAGAGCCTTTTTTTGCACAGAAAAGCGTTTCGGGGCAGTCTGTGCAGATTATTCCCAAAGCATAAGAGCCTTCAAGCAGCTTGAGTGTTTTGCTGATTGCCTCGGGCGCAGAGCCGTTATAGTTGAGCTCAAGAAGCTTTGGAATAACCTCGGTGTCTGTTTCGCTTTCAAATGTTATTCCGCTCATTAAAAGGCTTTCCTTAATTTCCTTGTAATTCTCAATAATGCCGTTGTGAACAACCGCAAAATGCTCGCTGCATTGCGGATGCGCATTGATTTCGCTTGGCTTTCCGTGAGTTGCCCAGCGTGTGTGCCCAATGCCGAGATTACCCGATGGCTCTCTGCCCGCAAGCTTTTCCTCAAGGTGCTTTATTTCGCCCTTCGCCTTTATAGTGTCAATCCCTTTTTTATTTAAAACAGCAATTCCCGAGCTGTCGTAGCCTCTGTATTCAAGGCTTTTGAGCCCTTTAACAAGAATCCCCGTTGCTTCGCTTTTACCGATATATCCTATTATTCCGCACATACCTTTCATCCTTTCAAAAAAATTCTTTTTTTAGTTTCTGCAAAATGAATTTATTTAAAACACCTTATTCCGTGCGAAGAAGCCGTGCAGCAATAACGCTCATATCGTCCTGCCGCTTATCCCGTGTGCAGTTAAGCGCCTCACGCAGAATTGTGTCTGCAATTTCAGAAACGGGAGTGTCCTCAAAGCCTGTTAAAATTGCAGAAAGCCAGTCTGTTCCGAGGTCTGTTATACCGTCGCTGACAAGAACTATCAAATCATTTTCGCTCAAAACGGCGGTGCGCTTTGCAAACTCAATGCCCCTCAAAATTCCCGCAGGCATAGAGGAAAGCTCGCATTTTGTAACCTTTCCCGATTTAACAATATATGAAGCAGGTGCACCCGCTTTGTAAAAATCAACTCTGCCCGTAAACAAATCTATGCAGGCGCAGTCAAGCGTTGCAAGGCTTTCATCGTTTGATTTAACAAGAAGTGCACTGTTAACAATTTTCAGAGCAGTGTCAAATCCAAAGCCTGCCGAAAGCAACCGTGAAAGAAGCCCCGCACCCATTGCTCCGTCAAGTGCCGCTCTGCCGCCTCTGCCCATTCCGTCGCTGATTATAAGAACCGAGTGTCCCTTGCCGTCGTTAACGGCCTTAACCGTGTCGCCGCAAAGCTTACCCTCCGCAGAATGTTGGGCAAAGCCGATATCTGTGTAAAAATTAGGCTTTTCCGTAAAAACAACCATTGTGTCGTCTCTGAAATGAGTAACGCTGCATCCTGCAAGATAGCGTGATGATGCCTTCGAAATTTCATTGCGAAGTTTTGCACCTGAAAAGGCGGTTTCCCGTCCGTTTGTTAGTATTTCTATGCGCAGTCTGCCGTATTTATCCTCAATAACGGAAATGTTTTTCGGATAAATACCGTGTTCGCCGAGCAGTCTTCTTATTTTTCCTGCAATAATTGTGTTAAAATGCTCCGCCTCGTCAAATTCCTCTGCAAGATCGGAAAGCATATCGGCAATTGAAAAAAATTGGTCTGCCGCAACCATTCGTATTTCGTTTGTTTTTTCGTTAATAATTTCGTCGGCAAGATATTCCGACTCACTTTGCGTGCTTCTTTTTGCCTCTGCCTTTCTTTCGTATATGCCGTTGATTTTCTCACGCACCTCGTTAACATTTTCGCTGATGTAGTTCATTGCGCCGCTTGCAAATTTAAGACGCATAACAAGGCTCATACGAAGTGAGCCGTCAGGTGTTATGTTTTCGGAGCCATGGAAAAAGGATGTTATTTTGTCTTTGATTTTTTCGGGTAGCAGGCAAAGAAGCATTCCTGCAATAAGCGCCTCTGCAAAGCAGGCATATCCTCCCTGCGAGGCAATTGAAAAAAGAGCACAGCAAAGCGCAAATGATGCCGCACAGGCAATCGAGCCAAAGCAGCAGAAAAGCGAACAAAGCAGGGCTGAAAAGCCGTAAGCGCCGGCAAGATAAAGCGTTTCATTGCTCCCGAGAGAAAATGCAAAGCCAACTGAAAGTGCAAGCATAATCCCGAGCTTGTCGGAGCCAAAGCGTATTGTTATAAGAACAAGAAAAAGAGCTGCGATGCGTGCAGGAGAGATTTCGAAAACCGTTATTTGTGCAAGGCTCATAAGCAAAAGAGAAGCGGAAATAACAATGCAGGTTATGTCTGACACAGGCAAGGCCTTAAAGCGCAAACGGCGTAAATCACAGTTTACCGTTCTGAAAAAGAAGAAGGAGCCGCCTGCGGAAAGAATGCTTTCGGCAAGCGTTAGGGCATAATCGGCAGAGCCTCCGCCTGTTTTTATATCAACAACAAGCCCCGTTGCAAGAAGCGCAAGAAAAGCCGAAGCCATGGATATTGATGCCTCGGTGCGAGCACCTGCTGCGTCTGCCGCTATGCAGGCAAGTAAAACTATAACGATTGCGGCGGCATACCGAGCAAAGCTTTCGGGGCAGAAAATAAGATATCCGAGAGCCGCACCTGCAACCGAGTAAAAATAATTTTTCTTTCTTGAAGCGGTAATCAATGAAACGGCAAACGGAGAAGCATATTGCAAAACGAAATTTCTGCTCAGCAAAAACGCCGCCGCAAAATAAAGTGCTGCTTCAATAATTTCTTTGAATTGACTTTTATGAACAGTATTTTTTATTTTTTCTGTTTTTTCTTTGCTTAAAGCTGCTTTCATTTAAACACTTCCTTAATAATATTTTCAGTATATATTAAGAATAGTGAAAAATATGTAAAAAAAACTGCAAAGCGAAAATGCTTTGCAGAACGATTGCGAATTATTCTTTTTTGTAAAAGCCGTTATTTTTTCTTCTTTTTTCTGTTTCGCAGAATAATCATAAATATCATGCCGATTATTCCGCCTGTGGCATTCATAATCATATCCGTCATTGTGTCAACAAGGCCAAGATAGCCGTATTCGCCGTTATATTTTGCAAGGTCAAACATTGCTGTTTCCTCTCCCGGCTTTGCAAGTTGAAGATTAGTTCCGTGCAGGGTGTCCATAAGAAATTCATAAAATTCCCAGCCAACTGCAATTGAAAGCGCAAACATAATCGAAAAAATTGCCGCAAGCGTTGCCGCACATTCGCCCTTTTTGCGCTGGATTATGCGGGCAAAATCATATCCGAATGCGGCGCAGACAAAGCCTGAAAGCAAATGCATAAAATCGTCAAACCATGCAATTTTGTCAAACAGCTCAATGTATGAGCCGAAAACAATTCCAACAAAAATTATAATATTCAGCATTGTTTGCGAAAGGGGAGGCACCTCCTCAATAAAAGAACCGTTTCCGAACACCTGAAACATATCCCATAAATGAGTGAATATGAAGCAGAAAACAGATTCAAAGCCCATAACAAGATCGCCGTTAATAAATGAGTATGCTGAGCAAATTAAAAGTGCAATTCGCGTTATAATCCAAAAGGCAAGCTGCCCCTTCGGTATGCTCTTTGTTGGATGCTTTTTTAATTTATATGCCATATTTTTGATTCCTTTATATAAAACTATTTATTATAATAACCGTATCGCAAACAAATGTCAATTTTAAAATATTAATTTAAGCACTTATAAACAAAAAATAAAAAATTAATCATTTGTGTTGAAAGTGCGTTTCGGTTTTGATAAAATAATCACAGTCTTTGCAGGTTGGGGAGAATTGAATAAGCTCCTTATGAGCAGTCTTCCCGCTGTATCAGATAAAACACCCGTTAATCCAAAAGAATTAAATGTGTTTTTGCATTAAAAGTAATAATCAGAATGGAGATTTTTGTATGATAGAATACACATCTAAATACAATGTCAGAACAACAATGTATCAGCAGTTTGAAAATTCTGCTAATCAAAGAGGAGATAACCCTTGCCTTTATTACTATAACAACACTTTAAGCTGGAACGAGGTTTCGGCTATGATTGATAAGTGTGCCGCTGCACTTGCGGCTAACGGCGTTAAAAAGGGCGACAGAGTTGTTGTTTGCCTGCCAAACACACCTCAGTGTGTTGCCGCAATTTATGCAATCAACAAAATCGGTGCAATCGCATCAATGCTTCATCCGCTTTCTGTTAAGTCAGAGGCTGATTACACAATTAAACTTGTTGGCGCAAAATTTGCTTTTTGCTTTGATGTTTCCGAAAAGGCGTTTAAGGATAATCCCGATGTAACTGTTGTTAAATGCCCAACGGCTCAGTATTTCCCGAAAACTCCTTACGGCCTTATCGCCAATATGATTTATAAAAAGAAGATCAAGGGAAAAACCGCTCCTGCAACAAATGTTAAAAAGCTTATTGATTGGTTCGGCTTTCTTAAAGAGGGCGAGGCGTATATTAAGGAAAACGGCGTTCCCGAAACGGCACAGGATTCTCTTGCAACCGCCGCTATTATGATGACGGGCGGCACAACAGGCAACCCCAAGGGCGTTATGCTAACCTCCGAGGCTATCAATAATCTTTCATATCAGCTTGTTGATGTTGTTACTAATGTTTTAAATATGCAAATAGATCAGGACACAGACGGTATGCTCACCGCTCTTCCTGTTTTCCACGGATTTGGCTTTGCGCTTTGTATGCATGTTTCAATGTGCGTTGGTATGGCTCAGGCACTCTTCCCGCAGTTTGACGCAAAAATGTGCTCCGATTCAATAAAGAAATATAAGCTAAACTACATATTCGGTGTTCCGGATTTCTTTGAAAAGGTTTATAAAGCAGGCTATCTTAAAGGAATTGATATGAGCTCAATGAAGCTTATCGGCTCGGGCGGAGATGTTGTTCCTTATTCCTTAACCGAAAAAATGGATAGACTCCTTAAAGAAAACGGCGCCAAGGTTCATTTCGTTTCGGGCTACGGTTTAACTGAGTGCGTAACCGTTTGCACCTTCACAGACCCAAGAAGAGAGGCTCCGCAGGGTTGTATCGGCGTTCCGTGCTACAATGTTGAAGCAATGACAGTTAAGCCCGGCACAACCGAAAAATGCGAGGGCGAGGACGGCGAGCTTTGCATTTACGCTCCTACTCTTATGCAGGGCTATTGGAACGACCCCGAGGAAACAAGCAAGGTTCTTGTTCAGCACGAGGACGGCAGAGTTTGGCTCCACACGGGCGATATGTGCTTTATAGACGAAAAGGGCGATATTTATTACCGTCAGCGTCTTAAAAGAGTTTATAAAATCAGCGGATATCTTGTTTATCCCTCATTTATTGAGGAAACATACAGATCAATGGCTGAAATTTATGATTGCTGTGTTATCGGTAAGGAGGACGGTGGCAAAACAATGCTGAAGCTTTTTGTTGTTAAAAACAAAAAGTATGCAAAGGATGATGAAGCCGCTCTTGTTGAAAAAATTAAAACCTTCGGAAATCAAAATCTTTCAAAATGGTCTGTTCCGAGAGAAATTGTTTTCATTAATGAGCTTCCCAGAACGAAGGTTGGCAAGGTTGATTTCAAGGTTCTTAATTAACAGAAAATTAATTTCGGCGGACAGGGGCAAACCCTGTCTCTGCGAAATATTTGAACCGTATTATACTTCGGCACGGTTCAGACCGCTTTATCGACAGTCTGAGCGGGCAGAAAATCTGCCCGCTCTTTCTATTTTTTGCAAGTTGAAATATCGGTGCGTTTATGGTATAATTAATATAAATTATAATATTTTAGGTGGTCATTATGAAAAAAACAGTTTCTTTAATTTTGTCGGCAGTAATGCTTATCTGCTCCGTTTTTTGCGTTAATTTTTCTGCGCTTGCGGATTATAGCAATATCTTGGCGCTTGATCAAAGCTCAAAGGTAACAATTAACAAATCGGGCGATCTGGTTGTTTTGCAGTTTACTCCGCAAAGAACATCAAAATTTATTTTTTCATCTCACACAGATTCTCAGGAAATCGTTAATCCTTATTGTACGATAAATGATGCTTCGGGAAATACCGTTGGAGAGAACTGTTATGATACAACCCCCGACGGAACACCAAATGCTTTCAGCACAATAGTTGAGCTTGAAAAGGATATAACATATAAGTTTATCTGCGGAGCATATACCACTCCGTCGGAATACAGTGTTATTATATCTTATTATAACAGTGTGCTTGTTCAGAGAATTTTGCTTGATAAAACAGAAGCAACCTATAATCAAAATGAGCAGGGCACATTAACGGCCTCCGTAACGCCGGGAAATGCAACTAATGCAAGGGTAAATGCTCAAACGGAGGAAACGGATATTGTTAAGAATATCTCGGTAGGTGAGCCATCGCAGGACGGTAAAAGCACAATAACCTTTAATACGGGAAATAAAGTCGGCAAAGCAACGGTAACAGTCAGTTCGGCCGAAACGACAGCCGTTAAAAACACCTGCACGGTTTATGTTAAAGAGGCAACCCCAAGCATAATTATTGATAATGAAAACAAAGCACTTAACGGCTTTGTTATAGGAGAAAAATATAAAATTTACGGCTCGGAAATAGAGAGCGTGGAGTTTACCGCAGAAACGGAAAGTATTGCCATTGATGAAGGCTGGTATGGAAAAACCGTTTCAATAGTTAGGTTAAATGATGAGCCGAAATGCAACAGTAATGCACAAAGCCTGCAAATAAGCGCACCTCAACCCGCAGAGAAACCCGCAAAGGTAACAGGTCTTGCAACAACGGCAAGAGGCTCGGGCGGAAGAACGCTCACACTCTCTTGGAAGGCAGTAGAGGGTGCAACGAGATATAATGTTTATGCGTATAATAAGCCGGCAGACAGTTGGACTCTTATCGGCAACA
>UQSH01000056.1 GCA_900543795.1 uncultured Oscillospiraceae bacterium
AAGTCTGTCAGCGTGTAGAAATTTGTTATTTGGACTTTTTCTACACGCTGAAGCCACTTCAAAACGGAAGTGGCTTATTGTTATGATTTATTTCTTTGCCGTAAAGTAAAATTCAACTCCGTTTTCTTTATTATAATATCCGTATTTGAATTTATGATGTTCTAAAATAACCTTTGAAACGGCAAGTCCCATGCCTGTTGAGTTATCCTTTCTTGTTCTTGATTTATCCTCCTTATAAAATGCGTCCCACAATCTGTTTTCGTTTTCTTCCTCAATTTGTTTACCCTCATTGAAAACGGAAACTTTAATTTGATTTTTGTTTTCTTCTGCCGTAATTATAATTTTTCCCTTGCAGGCAGTGTGCTTAACGGCATTTGAAATAAAATTATCTATTACTAAAGCTATAAGCTCTGCATTGCATTTTATGTTGCTTTTAACATTATCATAAATTTTCAGCTCAATTTCGTTTTCATTTATGAGACTGATATATTTTTTCGCTTCGTTTTGAATTATTTCTGAAATATTACATGGCTCTTTTTTGATTTTCCTAACCGACGCTATTTTACTGTACTGTAAAAGCGACTGAACAAGCCTATTCATTCTTATTGCCTCCGAATATACAGAGCTAATATATTCTGCGTTTTTATCGGGTGCAATATTTTCAATAATACATTCGCATTGACTTTCAATAATCGATAGTGGAGTTTTCAGCTCGTGCGCCGCCGCACAGGCAAACATATATCTTGCTTCTTCAAGCTTTGTACTTTCTTTTTTCTGCCTTTTAATTATAATAACCAACACAAAATATATAAGTGCGAAAACAAGCGTTTCCTCTAAAACAAGAACTATAAACTGATGGCTTTTTAATGTTTCCGTAACGGGATTTGTAGCCATTGAAACATAAAGCATATATATTCCGTCTGTAAGCTCGATATATGAAATATCCGAATAACTGAGAAAATCAAAGGAGCTTTCTGAATAGGAGCCGCAGTCATTTTTTATTCTTTGAATATTTTTATGTAATTTACTATCGTTATCCAAATCATAAAAATCACACCAGCTGTATCTTGTTGAATATGTAAAATCAACTGTTATATAATCCTCGTCATTACTGATAATAAATTCCTTAAATTTCCCGCTTTCACTTCTTTTGGTAAGAGTAAATGCTACCGGAACGTTTTCGGAATTTACAACCTTGTATTTCAATTGAGTTACATCACAGCTATTATTTGTTTCGTCAAGAAAGCTTTGAATTTCTTTTTTTAAATCGTCGGTTAAATAATTTTCTAAAAATATTATTTGGTCTTTATGCTCAAGGTCATCAAATCTTATATAAGAACCGCTTTCGGCAACAATTTCATTATTATCTCCTATAACTGCAATATAAAAAGCGGTATCCTTTGGAAGATTTCCAACTGTATTTGTGATTAAGCTTTCGGGCGTTTCCGCAGCATATTCAGAGTTTAAAGAAAAATATAAATTGTTAAAAAACTGGATAAATTCTGCATTGTGATAGGTTTTGACTGATGAAAATAAAAAAGCATTTGAAGCTAAATAAGCAACAATAGTTAATACCGTAATGCTGATTTCAAACCGTTTTCTCATAAAAGCTACGCCTCCTCCAATTTATAACCTGTGTTATAAATTGTTTTAATTTGGATTGCGTTTTTACCGAGTGCCTTTCGTATAAGCTTAATATGCGTGTCAACAACTCTTGTATCTCCGTAAAAATCGTAACCCCAAATTCTGTTTAAAATTATTTCTCTGCTAAGCACAAGCCCTTTGTTTTCGGCAAGATATTTTAAAAGGCTGTAATCCTTGCCTGAAAGAAATATCTCCTCGTCGGATGAATAAACCTTGTGTCTGTTAAGGTCAAGCCTTATATTTCCGCAAATAAGAAGGTTATCATTAGTCAGTCCCTTACATCTTCTTATCATAGAAACGCATTTTTCATAAAGAACGGATAGGGGAAAGGGCTTAACGATATAATCGTCTGCACCGCTGACGAAGCCCTTTAAAATGTCTCTTTCTTCTCCGAGAGCGGATAGAAAAAGAATAGGAACGATTTGAGATTTTCTTATTTCGCGGCAGGCTTTAATTCCGTTTAAAGTTGGCATCATAACATCAAGAATTATTAAATCATAGCTTGTGTATTCAGCCATTTCAACTGCCGTTTCTCCGTTATCAGCTAAATCCGTTTCAATACCCTTTGCAGAGAAATAGTCCTTTATTGTTTCTCTGATTTTAATTTCATCATCTGCAACAAGTATTTTAAACATATTAACCGCCTCCTTTTCGCTTTTAAAATATTCCTTTAATTTGTGTTTTGTGTGTTTTAAATAAAAAAGAGCGCTCTGTTTTGAGCGCTCAAATTATTTTGATTATTCGATCATTTCCTTCATTGAATACATACCTGCGGGCTTATCCTTTAAGAACAATGCGGCGTTAACTGCACCAACGGCAAAAACCTCTTTGCTTCTTGCAGAGTGGGAAAGAGTTATTATTTCGTCTCTTCCTGCAAACATTATTTCGTGCTCGCCAACTATTGTTCCGCCTCTGACTGCATGAATACCGATTTCATTTTCGGTTCTTTTTTCTCGCTTTGAATGGCGGTCATATTCATATTTCATCGGCTTGTTAAGCTCCTCGCAAATGGCATCTGCAAGCATAAGTGCGGTTCCGCTCGGTGCATCTATCTTTTGATTGTGGTGCTTTTCAATAATTTCAATATCAAAGCTATTACCTAAAATCTGAACTGCCTTTTTAGCAAGATTTGCGAGCAGATTAATTCCAAGGCTCATATTGTAGGTAAAGAAAACAGATGTTTTTCTTGAAGCCTCTTCAATTTGCTTTTTTTGACCTTCATCATATCCTGTTGTTGCAATAACAACGGGCATTGATTTTTTTACGGCAAAATCAAGCAAATCATCAAGAAGGGCAGGGTTTGAAAAATCAATAATAACATCTGCTTCCTCCTTTATCTCATCGAATGATGAATAAATAGGAAATGAGTCGCTTTCAGTGTTTAAATCAATTCCTGCGGCTATACGGCAATCATCACGCTTTGAAACGATATCCTTAATAACATTTCCCATTTTGCCGTTTGCACCGCATAAAATAATATCAGTCATTTTATAATTCCTTAAATTCTTTTACTTAATTAATCCGTATTCCTGAAGAGTTTCCTTCATAAGCTTCTTGTTTTCATCCGTCATATCAATAAGCGGAAGTCTGCAATGGCCTGCATTATAACCGATAAGATTAACTGCTTCCTTAACGGGAATCGGGTTTACATCGCAGAAAAGAGTTTTTGCAAGCTTCATATATTTCTCCATCAGAGCCTTTGAGCCTGCCTTGTCGCCGTCAAGATACTTTGCAACAATATCGTGTGTTTCCTGCGGGCAAACATTTGAAAGTACGCTGATAACGCCCTTTCCGCCTCTTTCAAGAACATCATATATCTGATCGTCATTACCGCTCCAAATATTAAGCTCATCGCCGCACAGCTCGTGCACCTTTTTAATTTGGTCAAGGTTTCCGCTTGCTTCCTTAATACCGTTAATTCTCGGAAGCTTTGCGATTTCTACAGCAGTTTCGGGAAGAATGTTTACACCTGTTCTTGACGGAACATTATAAAGTATAATAGGCTTATCTGTTGCGTCGTGAATAGCAGTATAATGTGCAATAAGACCTCTTTGACTTGTTTTGTTATAATAAGGTGTAACAAGTAAAAGTGCATCTGCACCGTCCTTGCAAGCCTCTTGGCTTATTTCAATAGCACATGCGGTGGAGTTAGAGCCCGTTCCGGCAATAACCTTACATCTGCCTGCAACATAATCAATGCACCACTTAACAACGGCAGTATGCTCAACAACACGAAGAGTTGAGCTTTCGCCTGTTGTTCCGCAAATAACGATTGCATCTGTTCCGTTTTCTATCTGCCAATCGATAAATCTTTCAAATTCCTTATAATTAACCGAGCCGTCCTCATTCATAGGTGTAATAATAGCAACTGCGGCACCGGTAAAAATAGGTTCCTTCATAATCATTTCTCCTTTAAGTATTAACAAATCATTTAGTCCATATATCCTTCAGCGCAAAGAAGCTCGGCAAGTAAAACACCGCCGCCTGCCGCTCCGCGGAGCGTATTGTGTGAAAGACAAACAAATTTATACTGATATTGAGTATCCTCTCTGAGTCTGCCGATTGAGATTGCCATACCGTTTTCAAGCATTCTTTCTGATTTGATCTGCGGTCTGTCGTCCTCAGTGAAATAGTTGAGGAATTGCTTTGGCGCTGAGGGGAGTTCGAGTTCCTGCGCTCTGCCCTTGAAATTCTTCCAAATTTCAATCATTTCCTCTTTTTTCGGCATTTTATCAAAGTTAACAAATACCGCACCGAGGTGTCCGTTAGAAACAGGAACTCGAATGCACTGTGCGGTAAAATTAGGCTTGTCGGCAGGTTTAATTTCAGAGCCGTCGATTTTTCCCCAAAGCTTGAGCGGTTCTTTTTCGCTCTTTTCTTCCTCGCCGCCGATATAAGGAATAACATTATCAACCATATCGGGCCAGGTTTCAAAGGTTTTTCCTGCACCGCTTATTGCCTGATAGGTACAAACGAGAACATCCTTAACACCGAATTTTTCGTGAAGAGGGAAGAGTGCAGGAACATAAGATTGAAGAGAGCAGTTTGATTTAACTGCAATGAAGCCTCTTTTTGTTCCAAGCCTTTTTCTCTGCTCGGGAATAATATGAATATGCTCTGCATTAAGCTCCGGAACAACCATTGGAACATCGGGAGTAAAGCGGTTTGCACTGTTGTTTGAAACAACGGGGCACTCGTGCTTTGCATATTCCTCTTCAAGCTTTTTAATTTCATCCTTCTTCATATCAACTGCGCAGAAAACAAAATCAACTATCGAGGTAATTTTATCAATATCTGCGGTTGCGTCCATAACAACTATATCTTTAACCTTTTCGGGTATCTCAACATCCATACACCATTTTTTCCCAACGGCATCTTCATATTTTTTGCCTGCAGACCTTGAAGATGCGGCAAGGCAAACAATATTAAACCAAGGATGGTCGGCAAGAAGCGTGATAAAACGCTGACCAACCATTCCCGTTGCGCCCACGATACCGACATTGTACTGCTTTTTCATAACTAATTTCTCCTTAAATAAAATTGTATCTTGTAAATCAAGACTCAATGCAATATAATATTATTGTTTTGTTTTAGATATAATATCACTTTATATACATATATGTCAAATAAAAATTACGGAGACTTTATGAAAACATCAGATTTTTTTTATGAATTACCCGAGGAGCTTATTGCTCAAACACCTGTTGAGCCTCGAAATTCCTCGCGTTTAATGGTTTTACACAGAAAAAACGGTTCTCTTGAACACAGAATTTTCAAAAATTTACCTGAATATTTAAATCCCGGAGACTGCTTAATTCTTAATGACACAAGGGTTATTCCTGCAAGAATATACGGTGTTAAGGAGGAAACAGGTGCTTTTGTTGAGTTCCTCCTTGTTGCTCAAAAGGAAAACGATGTTTGGGAATGTCTTTGCAAGCCCGGAAAAAGAGCAAGGATAGGAACACGTTTCAGCTTTGGCGACGGCAAGCTTATGGGAGAAATTGTTGATATAAATGAAGAAGACGGAAACAGATTCGTCAAATTCTCCTGCGATGGCAGCATTTTTGCCGTTCTTGATGAAATAGGCTCAATGCCTCTTCCTCCATATATTAAAGAAAAATTAAAGGATAATGAAAGATATCAAACTGTTTACAGTAAGGAGCTCGGCTCTGCTGCCGCACCTACGGCAGGATTGCATTTTACACCCGAAATGCTTGAAGATATAAAAAGAATGGGTGTTAATATCGGATATGTTACTCTTCACGTTGGTTTGGGAACATTCAGACCAGTTAAGGTTGATGATGTAACAAAGCATAAAATGCATACGGAGCATTATGTTATGCCGCAGGAAACCGCCGAATTAATTAACGAAACAAAGAAAAACGGCAAAAGAGTAATCTCAGTAGGCACAACCTCTTGCAGAACTCTTGAATCTGTTGCAACAAAAAACGGAAAAATATGTGCTGATGAGGACGATACTTCGATTTTTATTTATCCCGGATATGAATTTAAGTGCATAGATGCTCTTATAACAAACTTTCATCTGCCCGAAAGCACGCTAATTATGCTCGTTTCTGCCTTTGCGGGCTTTGATAATATAATGAACGCATACAACACCGCTGTTAAAGAAAAATACAGATTTTTCAGCTTCGGCGACGCAATGCTGATTGAGGATTAATTATGAAATTTAAGGTAATTAAAAAAGACGGAGAAGCAAGAAGAGCGATTTTTGAGACTGTTCACGGAACTGTTCAAACACCGGCTTTTATGAATGTTGCAACGGCAGGTGCCATTAAAGGCGGACTTTCAGCCGATGATTTGAACGGCATAGATACACAGGTTATGCTCTGCAACACCTATCATCTCCATGTTCGCCCGGGTGATGATATAGTTTATGATATGGGCGGGCTTCACAAATTCACTAATTGGAACAAGCCTATTTTAACCGACAGCGGCGGGTTTCAGGTCTTTTCTCTTGCAAAGCTAAACAGAATTAAAGAGGAAGGAGTTACCTTTCAGTCTCATATAGATGGAAGAAAAATATTTATGGGACCCGAGGAATCAATGCAAATTCAAAGCCATCTCGCATCAACAATTGCGATGGCGTTTGATGAATGTGTTGCAAATCCGTCTCCTTATATATATGCCAAAGAGGCATGCGAGCGAACAACTCGTTGGCTAGAACGGTGCAAAGCGGAAATGGAACGTCTTAATTCACTTCCCGAAACTATAAATAAAGAGCAGCTCCTTTTCGGAATAAACCAAGGCTGCACATTTGATGACCTTCGTGTTGAGCATATGAAGCTGATTGCGAAAATGGATTTAGACGGTTATGCGATCGGAGGGCTTGCGGTTGGTGAGCCTAAGGAGGATATGTATCGAATTATAAGTGCGGTAACGCCCTTTGCACCCGAAAATAAGCCAAGATATTTAATGGGTGTCGGAACACCAGGAAATATTCTTGAAGCCGTCAGCAGAGGAGTTGACCTATTTGATTGCGTTATGCCGAGCAGAAACGCACGCCACGGACATTTGTTTACTCATTTCGGAATAATCAACATAAGTAATTCCAAATATGCAAAAGACGATAGTCCTATTGACACTCAATGCAGCTGTCCTGTTTGTAAAAATTACAGCAGGGGATACCTTCGACACTTGTTTAAGGCGAATGAAATGCTCGCAATGAGGCTTGCGGTTATGCACAACCTTTATTTTTATAATAATCTTATGAAAGAAATAAGAATTAACATTGAGAATAACACTTTTGATGATTATAAAAATGAATATTGTGTTAAACTTGATACAAGAATATAAAAAATACTTGCAATTTTACATATTTGTCTATATAATACAAATACTGAAATAAATTCGGAGGATAACAAATGTTTGATTTTTTAACTTTTATTAATCTTATGGCTCCAACTCAAAGCGGTTCG
>UQSH01000057.1 GCA_900543795.1 uncultured Oscillospiraceae bacterium
AGAAGCCTTTGCCTTAGCCGCCTTAACAGGTGCGGCAGGCGCTTCCTTTTTCTTTTCCTTTTCGCCTTTGCCCTTGCCCTTTTCCATTGCAAAACTGAATGCTTTGAATATAAATATAAAAACGATAAGAACGGATAAAACTATACCGATTCCGGCAACAACAACCGTTGCAACCTGAGTCCAATCAAGATTAGAAAGATATTCACGGTATTCCGCCGCCCAACTTGAAATTGAAGCCGCAAGCAAATCAGGATACATCAAACATTCCCCCATTATCATAAATTAGTTAGTATTATAAAACAGATTAAGCTTTTTTTCAACCTAAATTTAATATTTTAATCGGTATTGATATAAAATTGTCATAGTGTATAAAAATAGCGGTAAACTATTGATTTATTTTTAAAAAAGTTTATAATATTATTAGCAACAGGAGGGATTTTACTATGAAAAAAGAAACTTTAATCATTGCAATTTTAGTTGCCCTTATAATTTTATGGATAACGGAAACGCTTGGAATGGCTAAAACATCAAGAATCCTCGGCGGTGCAATTGATGTTGGCTTTGCTCTTTTAAGATAGAAAAAACAAAACAAATCGGCAGTCATTTTTCAGACTGCCGATTTTTCTTTTTACTTAAAGTAATTCGTTTTGAATATATTCAACTGTGTTTTGCTGAGAATCGCTGACACCCAAAGCATAGCAATTAATATAATGCGCATCGCTTGAATCATTGTAACCCATCAGCATATACCTTGAATACAGGCTCTGAAGCTCTGCGGCACTCATTGATTTAAGCTTTTCCCGAACCTCCGGCGGAGCGTTGTCGCTTATCGAATAAAAATTAACATAATACAAAGTGTTGAAATAGGCCTCATAATCATAATAACAAAAGCCTAAGCCCTCATACGAGAAATTGCTGAACAGCTCATACTTATCGGTGTTTTTATAATCATTTTTCAAAATGCCTGAAAATTCATCATAATCGGAAATATTCACAACGCTTTGACCGCTGAACCAATCGTCCGAATTTTCATCGTATGCTTCCTCCGTTGTGAAATCCTCTATGCAAACGAAAAGAATATCGTCGGATTTAATGCTGAATGGCTCCATACTGCTCAAAGCCTCATCCGTTTTCATCAAATCGGCAAACTCATCTTCAACACATTTTCCTGCGGCATAATAAGTTCTTTTAACCCTTGATCCGTCTTTAAGAGTATATACAATATCGCAGCAGCAATCCCGATTAATCTCTTGATATTGGCCGAAAAGAGCTGAAAAATCAGTTGAAATATAATAATTCGATTTTTCAATCGTTTCCTTTTCGATTAATTTTTTATGAAAGGCAACCGTTTTTTCAACAGCTTCCTCGCTTGATAATTTAAGAGTATCATAGCTTCTGCCACCGTAATAAGGTTCGATCAGGTAGTTAAGGCTCGAGGCGTAAGACACGGCATAATAATCCTGCTCTCTGCCTGTTATTTCAACATATTCAATCTCCTGCTGCTCGGGAACATAGGAGATGAATTTATCGTGAGACGGAATAAATACGCAAATTAGGAACGCCACACCTATTGTGCAGGCGGCCAAAAGAGTTACGGAGCTTTGCTTTGTAAATGCCTTTTTGAAAAAAACCGCATTATAAATCATAGAGAAGATAACGGCGCAGATAATGCCGAAGATAATCATTCCCCACAAATTATTAACCCTTACTGCCGAAAATGCAGCAAGCAAAAGAACAAGCAAAAACGCCTGCTCAACAAAGCCTCCCGATAGGCTGACCTCTGCCGACTCGGCCTTTCTTTTTGCAAAAACGGCATAGCCTAAAACAGCAACCGCAACCGCCTCTATGATTCCTACTGCGGCAAGAAACGCAATTTCATTTACGCTTTCCGAATAACTGCTTATCTTTAAGCTTCCTATGGGGCTGATTGCAAAGGCCGCCGCTTCATCAATTTTTAATCCCCAAATATACTCAAGATTGGACTTAATTCCGTTTAAAATAATATCAATTCCGCCAATAGAAATAACGGACAAAATAACATAATGAACCTTCCTGCCTGCACTGACTGCGCACAAAATCAAAAATGAAAGCACGCATAAAACAGAGGCAAGCGCAGACGCCGTGCCTGCAAAATAGACCGCCTTATCAACCACAAGGCTGACCTTTTCCGACTGAAAGCCGAGCATACATATATAGCTTGCGGCAGACGAGCAAATAAAGGTTAAAATGTTGACTGAAAACGCAAAAACAACATTTGCAAAATAAGCCGTTCCTCTTTTAACGGGAAGCGCAAAATAATAATCGCATGCTCGTTTACTGTAAATCTCCTTAAACAGACCTACCGCAAGGAAAAGATTATACACAATACATATTCCCGAAACAACATATATTACAGTTCTTAATTCGCTCGTTATATCAACCGTTCCGACATTATAGCTATCAAACAAATAATCAAACACCGTTACGGTTGAAATTGCAATTGAGGCAATAAGCGAAAGCGCAAAGACTATAACTGCACCGATAATCTTTCTTCTAAAAACGGTTTTAAACGCCCGTGCAAACTGATTTTTATTTAATGAGCTTGCTGATTTCATATCCTGCCGCCTCCATTTCACAAATAAATAATTCCTCAAGCGTTAGCGGAAGAATTTCAAAGAAAACGGGATTTTCTGCGTTTATAAGCTCTGAAATTTCTTCTTGCTTTCCGCGAACGGTTAGCTGAACCATTTTGCCCTGCCTGCTTTCCTTAACAATGCTTAGGCGGGCTTTGAGCTCTTCAAAGCGTTCCTCATCCATAACAAACTGAACTCGAAAAACGCCGAGAGCGTCGCTGTCTATATCCTTTTCAAGCAAAATTCCGCCCTCGTGCAAAAGGCCGATATGGTCGCAAAAGCCCTCTAATTCACGCAGATTATGCGTTGCAATAACAACGCTTGCCCTTGTTTCATCAACATATTCAATCAGTATTTTTTTAACAAGCTCTCTGATAACTGGGTCTAAGCCGTCAAAAATCTCATCAAAAAGAATAACCTGCGGATTATAGGAAAGCGCAAGAATAATTGCCGCCTGCCTTTGCATTCCCTTGCTCATTGTTGAAATTTTCTGCACGGGATTAATCGGAAAGGCCGATTTAAGCCGTGCATATCTTATATCATCCCAATCGGGATACATTATTTTCATATAAGACGCAGAGCTTTCAAGGGTTGCACCGGGATAAAAATACGGAAAATCGGAAATAAATGCCGTTTTTGATTTGATTATCTCATTTTCAAAGGGCTCCTCGCCGTTTATAAGCGCCTTGCCGGAATCCGCCTTAAAAACGCCTGCGAGAATTCTGAGGAGGGTGCTTTTTCCTGCTCCGTTTGAGCCCACAAGCCCAAAAACAGAGCCGTTTTCAATTCCGAAGGAAATTTCATTGAGCGCTTTTGTTTTGCCGAAGCATTTTGTTAAATTCAAAATTTCAATCATTTTTCTTCCTCCCAGATGCGATTAACGATTGCCATTACCCTTGATTTCTCAACACCTGCATTTTTTGCATCGGTCAGCAAGGCTTCCACATCCTTTTCCGCCTGCCGATGAATCTTTTTCAAATCCGTTGCGCTGACGAAAACGCCCTTGCCGGCAACTGTGTAAATAACTCCCTGATGCTCAAGATTTTTATACGCCTTTGAAACCGTGTTTGGATTTATGCCGAGCTCGCACGCAAGTGCCCGAACAGAGGGCAGTGCGCTGTCTTTTTCATAGGCGCCGAGATTGATATACTTAACTATGCTTTTTTCAAGCTGAGTATGAATCGGCTCTCGGCTTCTCATATCAATTGAAAACATTTTTTGCCCTCCTATTCATTATGAATTGCGGTAAGCGCACTTACCTTAACAGAGCGGTTTGCCGGCGCAAGACCTGCAATAACGCCTATTAAAACCGAAAACATTATTCCCGAAACGGCAAGCCACCACGGAATAGACGAAACGCAAACAATAAGCCCGTCCTCCATTTCGCCGAGGGAATTAACAACTGCTTTTGCAATCAAATTTGCTATTATCGAAATAATATAGCTTATTATAATTCCGATTGTGCCGCCCATAAAGCCTATTGTGCCTGCCTCATAGAGAAACAGCGACTTAATATCCTTTATATCACAGCCGAGAACCTTCATAATTCCGATTTCCTTTGTTCGCTCATAAACAGACATAACCATTGTGTTGCTTATGCCAAAGGCGGCAACGAACATTGAAATTGCACCGATTGCACCCAAAACAAGCTGAACAACCATCATAACCTTTTTTGTGTATTCAAGCTCTTCATCATCGGAAGAGCAGGAAAAGCCTGCCTTATTTATTTTTTCCTTGACTGCGCCTACATTGCCCATATCGTTAACATAAACATAAATTTCGCCGTATTCAAGGCTTTTTCTTGCCTGCGGGTTTAATTTATTATACTGATTGATATATTCCTTTGCGAGCGAAATATCAATATATATTCCGTTTGAGGATTCATAATCAATGCTATAATCCCTCTTAATAATACCGCCGACTCTTATCCTTTGCGATTGAACAGACGGCAACGCACCGTTTTCGCCCTCAACAACCGCAGGACTTATGAAAAACACATCCTTCATAGGGTCAATTTCACATTCGGTCAATTTATAATTTTCGTCATATTTATATTTAACTGAATTTCCCTGACTGTCCTCAAAGGCGGTTACCGCCTCTTCTCCGAAAAACACGGTGTTCTTTTTATCAATACCTGAAAATGAACCGTCATTAAGCGAATATCCCATCATTTCAAGCGCATCTAAATCAATGCCCTTAACGGTGCCCCAACCGTAATGATACCTGCCTCTTGTTATTTTAACACATTCCAAAACATTAACGGTTGGCACAACGGCGTTAACATTTTCAATGCTTTTGAAATAATCAACGGCTCTGTCGTCAAACGGAAGCGATTCTGCTTCCTGCTCGGCCGTATAATCGGAGCTGTAAACCGTTATTTTGTTCAGCGAGGTATTGGATGCATACTGCGAGGTTATCATCTTATCTATACCAACGCCGATAGAAACCATAATAACTATTGCGCAGGTGCCGATAACAACACCGACAACAGTTAGCTTTGTTCGTGTTTTTCTGTTTTTAAGATTTCGAACAGCCATTGAAAAGAGGTCAGATTTCTTCATCGAAATTCTCACTGCCCTTTCTTGCTTTTCTCTTCTTAACTATTACAGCAATAACAACCGCAGCAGTAATAATAACCACAAGGCACGCAACGCCGCCTATGATGATAGGAGTGTAATTTGTGCTTTCCTGTGCAGTCTCCTCGCTTTCCATAATATCGGCATAAGGATCAAAATATTCCTCAACGGTAACATTAAATTCCTGCTCGATTGACTTTTTATCTGCATTTTCGTTTTCATATTCAAGAACAAGCTTTAACTTTTTATTGCCCAAGGTGTTAAAGCATACAGGCAAGGTGTAATTGCTTGAAAACTGCGTTCCTGCCTCAATATTGCCTATAAATGCACTTGCAATTTCAACGCCTGCTTCGTCAAGAAGCTTAACGGTTGCATTTAAGGCTCTTGTTTGTCCGCTGTTTACAATCTGAAATGGGCAGTCAGCTTCCTGATCAACCGTTAGCGTTTTATCTGCAAGGTCTATACCCTGAATCTGTAATTTGTCCGGCTGAATAACGGGAATGCTCATAGTCAGCTCGGAGCTTGCCGAAACTCTTTCTCCGCCATCGAAATACTCAAAGGAGATTAATGCCGTTATTGAATAAATGCCCGACGGAGCACCGTTTAAGCATTTAAAGCTTTTTGAAACGGATTGCGTTGACGAAGCCGCAATATCCTTAACGGCAACGGTGTCTGTTCCGTCTGCAACAATGAATGCCTCTCCGCCCGTTAGCTTGCATATAACATTCTGCACCTTAATATTTGAGGAATTGTTTTTGATTTTAAAATCAAGTGTAAAGGTATTTCCGCCTTGAATTTCCCCTCCGCCGTAAGAAAAATCGGAGATGAGAAGCTGAGGAGACAGGCTCTGAACGGCAGATGATGTGCGCTTAACCTCAATATTATATGTGAATTCATTTGAGCCGCTTTGCTTTTCTCCCATATCAAAATACTCATAATTTATGCTGACAGATATGGGATACATTCCTGCCGGGCAGGAGGAGCTGCAATAAAACTCCTTTGAAAAGCTCTGCGAGGAGCCCTTGGAAATTTTATCCGCATACAGTGTGTCTGTATCGTTTTTAACAGTAAATGCGTCTGCGCCCGAAAGGCGAATATTAACATTTCTGACATCAATATCGGAGCCGGTGTTTTTAAGCGAAAATTTCAGCTTAAAGCTGCTGCCGGCATAAATATCCGAATTATCAACCGAAAAGCCGTTTGAAATAACGCTTGGACTTAAAGAGGCGGATATTTCGCCGCCCTCCTGCGCAAAGCAAACGGCTTGAGAGGCAAAAACCATAAGCGCCGCAAGCAACGCACAAATAATTGATTTAATCCTTTTCATTGCTGTTCTCCTTTTCGTTTTCGCAGACGGAGGATATTCTGCCGTCTGATATATTAACAGTTATATCTGCAAATGATGCAACATTAATATCGTGGGTTACGAGCACCATTGTTTGATTGTTTTTATGCACCAAATCGGTTATAAGCGTCATAACCTCATTAGTTGTTTTACTGTCTAAATTTCCCGTTGGCTCATCGGCAAAAATAACCTTTGGGCTTGAAACAAACGCCCTTGCAATGCCAACCCTTTGCTGCTGACCGCCGCTCATTTCATTCGGCTTATGGTAGGCTCTGTTTTCTATTCCGACAAGGCGAAGCATTTCAAGTGCACGCTCACGGCGTTCCTTTTTGTCCGCCCCTCTGAAAATAAGAGGGAGCTCAACATTTTCAACTGCCGTTAACGACGGTATTAAATTATACGATTGAAAAACAAAGCCGGTGTGCTTTTGGCGGAATTTCGCAAGCTGAACCTCCGAGAGAGTGTCTATTCTGTATTTTCCTATGCTAACCGTTCCCGCACTTGGCCTTTCAAGGCCTGCAAGCATATTCAAAAGCGTTGATTTTCCCGAGCCCGAGGTTCCGAGAACGGCGCAGATTTTGCCGCGCGCCACTTCAAGATTAACATTATCAAGCGCAACGATTTTTTCGTTTCCAACCTTATAATATCTTGAAAGCCCAACGGTTTTTATAAATGCTCTTTCGTTTTCCGTATTAATCCCTCCCCGCCTTGATTCTGCTGTACTACTAACATTAATACAGTTTTCACTTTATAAATACCATATAATTAAAGCATTGTCAATGTTTTTTTCAAAATATGCTCGGTGTTACGCAAAAGCCTTCAAAAAAAACAGACTTCGAGAAATGGAACTGAATTCCGCTTTATTGCGATAATTGCTGTACG
>UQSH01000058.1 GCA_900543795.1 uncultured Oscillospiraceae bacterium
GGTTCCTGCTGTTTCACCGCCATCAGCTGATAAATCGTATTAAAAGACTGCTTCTGTATCCCTGTTCGATGATACAGTTCCTCTTCTGAAATCTTTTCATAAACCAGACGATCCATAAAAAGACTCCTGCGATCCCGATAGGCCACTGCATTTCCAAGTCTCTGACCGTTTTTGTCCAAAAGAACAAAGTCTACCGCCCAGGTATCAATCCCCATGCTGACCGGAATTTTTCCTATACGTCTGCATAGCTTCATACCTGTCTTTATTTCCTCAAACAGCCGCTCTACGTTCCAGCATTTCTGTCCGTCTATCTCTTCCATACCATTCTCAAAACGGTAGATCTCCTCCAGCACCAGCCGTCCGTCTTCCATATGCCCCAGAATATGTCGTCCTCCGGATGCTCCGATATCTATCGCAAGAAAGTATTGTTCCATCGCTCCACCATCCTTCCAGCTTCTTTCTCTGTTACTATCGTACTGAATAATGGGGATAAAAGAAAGAACACCTTTTGGTGTTCTTTTCTTTTTGCTTAAAAGCAGAAGGACTTGAACCCGTGAGGGTCTGAGCGTTAAGAAAACAGTTCAGTGAACTGTTTTTAGCGAAGAGCGGTGAGGCGGGTACTGTTGCGTAGCAACGGTCGCCGTGCCATTAGTACGCAAGGCGAAGCCGAAGCGGACGACAAGTCCTTCTGCCCCTGCCTGTTTCCCAAATGGGAAGAACATATTCATACAATTAACAATATAACACCTGCTTCGTTTAGCAAAGTGCATTTTATTTCATATAATACTATGAAATAAATTGAAGGGAATGTTTTTTATGAATGAAAGCAGGCAAAGCAGTTTTCAGTTAAAGGATTACGGAAAAGAGCCTTTGGTTTTCAACATTAACAGAATGACGAAAATGAACAGCAATTTTCGCACCGTTCTGTGGACTGGCGAGCAATTTCAGCTTACGCTGATGAGCATACGGCCGGGAGGAGAAATCGGGATTGAATGCCATGAGAATGTTGACCAATTCATAAGGATTGAAAGCGGAACGGCACTTGTAAAAATGGGAGATGAGGAAGGCAATCTTTGCTACAAGAGAAAAGCAGACAGAGACTTTGCGGTTATTATTCCCGCAGGAACTTGGCACAATATTATTAACATAGGAAGCTTACCTCTTAAAGTTTATTCGATATATGCTCCTCCTGAACATCCGTTTGGAGCTATTGAGCAATTTCCCGAAAACAAATAAAACAACTAAAACAGAAAGCACTTCAATAGATTTTGAGGTGCTTTTCCTTTGCTTAATTATATAATAATTATATACTTTTTTTGCAGGTTGTGTTAAAATAATATTCAGAATAATATTGCGAGGTTTTATATGGTTATATATTTTACAGGAACGGGAAACAGCAGATTTATTGCTGAAAAAATATCCGAAGCACTCAACGATGAGTTAGTCAATTCGTTTAACAGTATAAAAAGCAACAAATTTGTTGAATATAACAGTTCAAGACCGTACATTTTTGTCTGCCCAACTTATGCTTGGAGAATACCGAGAATTTTTGAAAGATATATAAAATGTTCAACATTTAAAGGCAACAAGGACGCATACTTTGTTATGACCTGCGGCGGAGAAACGGGAAATGCAGGACATTACTTAAAAAAGCTATGCGAAAAATGTTCGTTAAATTTTAAGGGCGTGGGTGAAATAATTATGCCCGAAAACTATACTGCAATGTTTGCAGTTCCCAATCAGGCTGAAGCAGACGAAATAATCAGCAAAGGCGCCTTAAAGGTTGAAGGCATTATCGAAGCTATACGAAGCGGAAGGGATATTCCGTTTAATTCAGGCGGATTATCGGGTATAATTATGAGCTCTGTTGTTAACTCTGCTTTTTATCCGCTTTTTGTTAAATCAAAATCATTCAAGGCAAGTGAAAGCTGTATAGGCTGCGGAAAATGTGTAGCACTCTGCCCCCTTAACAATATTAAGCTTACTAACGGAAAGCCTGTTTGGTCGGATAACTGCACTCACTGTATGGCTTGTATAAACGCCTGCCCCGAAAAAGCTATCGAATACGGAAAAGCTTCCGTAGGCAAGCCGAGATATTACAACCTTAAATCAAAATAAAGCGGAATAAATTATGACAACCGAATAGGAAAGAATTGATTTATTCACAGGGTTAGATAAGCAGTGAAAAGCGGCGAAGGCAAGCTCCGCCGCTTTATTATTTTTTATTTAATCTAAAAATATTATTGAAGACGCAATAAGATATTGCCCTGCGTAATAAAGAAAATGATTTATAAAAATATGTATCGGCTTGTTCCAACCTCTGCCGAAATAAGTAAAATTCAAAACAACATCCGAAAGCAGGAAAAGAACGGCGCCGATTGCCATAATTATCATTGATTTACTGTGCGTAACGAACGCTGCCAAAATAGAGGTTACGGTTGTCATAGTTAAAAAGATAACATATAAAAGAACGATTCTCCTGTATTTTCCATAATGAACTCTCATTATATTAGCAGAGAAAACGGAAGCACAGCCGACTGCAACGGAAATTGCAATGCAAACAATTACCCACCAAAGCTCAAACTGAATTTGATGAACTATTGCACTTATATAAAATATATGGCCTACAAGAAAAAACAAAAAGCCGGCTTTAAGATAATCGTTAGCGTCTCTTAAATAAATACACTTTAAGTCAAGAGCAATATCACCCACAAGTCCGAGTGCACCGCCCATAATAATAAATGTTCCGAAAACGGGATTATTAGGATTTGCTATAACGGCAAAAACACTTGTTAAAAGATAACAAAGGCTCGATGCGGATTTGAAAAACAGATTTTTTACAGAAGCGCCCTTTGACCTGCTGAACAAAAACGCAATTGAAACAACAAGTCCGGCGGCAAGCGTGTAGTAATAATATGGCATATACTATTCCCTCCTTGAAATTAATTATTGTGCAAGATAAATGAATTGCTTTCGTTTCTTTAAGTATATCACAATAAGGGGTATGTCTGCAAGTACCCATGCAAAAGGACCTGCAAAGCAAACCGCTTTAAAGCCGAAAGCAGGAGTTAAAAGGAATGAAACAACCATTCTGCCGATTAATTCTCCTGCGCCGGCAATAGTGTTTGCATAGGTAAAGCCAAGTCCTTGAAGAGTGTTTCTAAACACAAACAGCAGGCAAACAAAAATATAACACGCGGCAATTGTGTATAGATACTGCGTTGCATACTGCATAATTTGTGCGTCATAGCTATCCATAAACAAATGAACGGCATAAGGTCCCGCCAAGGCAAGAACTCCGCTGCAACAAACGCAAACGCAAGCGTCAAGAAGCAGTATTTTCTTAACGGCATCAATAATTCTTGAATAATTCCCTGCGCCGTAATTTTGTGCAACAAAGGTTGCGTTTGCAACGCCAAGCGCACTCATAGGCAGATTAAGTATCTGCTCCACTCTGCCGGCGGCAGTTAATGCGGCTATTGCAGAAGAGCCGAAGGAGTTAACCGCACTTTGAAGTATCATTGAGCCAACAGAGGTTATTGTGAATTGAAGCGAAACGGGAACGCCGAGCTTTAACTGTTCAATAGATGTTTTTAAATCGGGTAATAAATCTCTTTTGGAAATAGACACGCTTTTTTCAATTTTCAAAACATAAAAGCCTGCAAAAAGAGTTGCGCATAAATACGATAAAACCGTTGCCGCGGCGGCTCCTTCAACGCCGAAATGCAGAGTTTTTACCAAAAGAATATCAAGAAAAAAATTGACCGTTACACTTACTGCAAGAAACATCAACGGCTTTTTACTGTTGCCTACCGCTCTTGATATTCCTATGAAATTATTGAAAAGCATTTGAAGAGGAACACCGAAATACAGTATATTAATATATGCACGCGAAAGTTCAATTATGTTATCAGGTGTATTTATAAGGCGCAAAATCGGATTTGAAACAATATGAGCCACCACAACAAAAAATAACCCGATAATAAACGAAATCGAAATGCTGTTTCCCGCATACTTATTCATTTTCTTAAAGTCCCCTGCCCCGAATTTTTGAGCAACGGGAATAGTAAATCCGCTTGTTAAGCCAAGCGCAGTTCCGATAATAAAGCTGTTTATTGAGCCTATATTTCCAACTGCGGCAAGTGCTTCGGTGCTGACATATCTGCCAACAATTATGTTATCAACAAAATTATATGAAAATTGAAGCAATGAGCTGAACATTATCGGCAAAGCAAAGGAAGAAATTGTTTTAACGGGCTTACCCGTCAGCATATCATTTTTCATATTGACCTCATAATAATAATAATAATATGAAATATTATATCACTATATGGTTAAAAGTAAAGCCGTTATTTGAACAATGCGCATTTATTCCTTCGGTTAACCTTATGGCCGCTGTTACGCCCCATCATCATTTTGTAGTATTCAACAGTCTTTTGCAGCTTTTCATTTTGCTTAATCAGCGATTCCATATCGTAGTCTTCAACATCTTTGGAGTACAAAGCACTTTCGCCTAATGTTCCTTCCGGTCTTGAATTATACCCGTAATGCTTTAAAACATCCTCTGAAAGAATATCGGGATAATATCTGTTGACATAATCGAGCAAATCGGATATACTAATAAAAGAAGCGGTAAGAGAAACATCACTTTGTGATGAAAGCTCTGGCTCGATAAGAGCGGTCGCTTCTTTTTTTGCGTTTACGGCATAAAGCACATCAATGCTCATTATTTCGTTTGACGCTCTGTTTACCACAAAAGATACAACATAAGGCTCATTATTACCGTTTTTTGCTATGCCGATAAGGACATAGCTTTTTTCTATTGTATCTAATTCGGGTATTAATTCGTTTACTCTTATAGAATTTTTAAGTATAGTTCCGATATTCTCCGTAACAGGTGCAATAATACTTAATCTTCTGTCAAGAGAGTGCCTTAATCCTCTTTTTGAAACTAACACATTTGTTTCAATATCATTAACATAAACAAGTGTGTTGCCTGATTCATCCTTATGCCCAACGCTTAATGCACTTTGCAAAGCACTGTTTATAACACCATTCCTTGTTGCTTTATTTGGAGAATAATTCTTTTTATCATCAATGACAGTAACAGGCATATCGGGTTTACTTATGAGTTGTTCATAAGAATAATCTGTATCAACATCCTTTGAATAGCGTATATCCTCACTATCGGTAGGATTGAGATTATCAACTGCTTTAATTTGGTTTGAATTAAAAGCAATATACTCCTCATTTCCGTTATTAACGCCATCATAGCCGAGACTTTCCAAATATTCTCTTGCTTTAACTCCGGTATTATTTTGACCTTGAAATCTTCGTAACGCTTTATAGCCAAGCGATTCGCTTGCAGGGTTGGTGATATTAAGATAAAAAGCTCTTACATTATTTCCATAACCGCTTGCATCCAATTCCCACGGGCTGAAAAATGAACCTTGAATATCCATGTTGTGTCTGCCCTTTTCTCTGTCAAAAACAGTAAATTCTTCACTTGTTCCGTGATATACAACGAGAAGATTTCCATTTTCATCACGCACTTTACTGTCTTTAAAATATTCCTGCTGCTGTTTAGACAAAGTATTACCCTCGCTGTCAACGTCAAGAGATTTTTTTGTATTGCTTTTTTCTGTGTTTTGTGGTATATTATTAGTAGAAGTTGATGTTCTTGGCGAGCCCACTCCGTTATTTGTCGGAGCAGAGGCAACAACGCCGTCGTCAACTTTTTTTATATTGTTAATATCGTAGAGTATCCTGCGTCCGTCTCTTGTGTTTGCGATATTTAATTCCGCAGAAAAGATTTCGTGTGTCTTACTGTCTTGAATATATACAGTTCTGTATTCCCAACCGTTTTCATCAAGCCATTGGTGTTTATTGTCATAAGAAAAGTGGTTTTCTTTTTCAGAGACAGATATAAGTTCTATTGCGTGTGCAACTGCAAGTTGTTCGTGCAACCCTTGTTTGCGAGCAAGTTTGTCAATTACCTTTCTGCTGTTAGTTGAGTCATTTTTCTTTATGCGTTCATTCTTTTTCGCAAAAGATGTTACTTCTTCGTTTCCGTCTTCGTCAAAAACTATTACTGATTCACCAGCAAGATTATCGTAAACATATTTGTTTAATACTTTACCCCAATTACGAGTTTTTACGCCGTTAAATATATTTGTGTCAATAATAACGCCTATACCATAGTTTTGGTTCTCGCCTTCTATAATATTAATACTATATTTTTGGTTAGTTCCAACCTCAACCCCATTTTCAAGGTTAGCAATGGCACCGTCAATTACATCTAAGAATTGCGTGCGAAGCCTTTTAACATCATCAAGCGACATATCTGCTACTGCTTTTTCGGAAGCACTAAGATGATTGTTTGTAACATGCTTTTTAATAACATCAACAATCTTATTTATAATCTCCTTTAAGGTTTCAAAGAAATTTTTCTTTTCCTTAACGGAGATTTTTTCATTTTGCGAGATATGCTCAACAACCTGCTCTATTCCGCCCTCGGTAAAGAAAAGGCAAAAAATAAACCTCGTACATAATGTACGAGGTTTCGGCGTGTAGAAAAAGTTAAATAATAAATTTCTACACGCCGGTAGGCTTCGAGAAATGGAACTGAATTTCGTTTTCTTGCGAGTGGGAGCTGTACAAAGGCACTGCCCCGAGCAAAAAACGAAAAACGCTAAATGCCGCAGAAGTTTTCACTTCTGCGGCATTTCCTTGATATGCTAACATATAAAAAGGAGTGTCGAGGTCGCCACTCCCTACAAAGCATTACAAATACGAT
>UQSH01000059.1 GCA_900543795.1 uncultured Oscillospiraceae bacterium
AGCCGTGTGAGCCAACCAAATTCCAATCAACCTGTATCGTTTTATCATTAGTTGCAATAACGCTCGGTGTGCTTATTGTTTCGCAGGCGGCACAGGTGTGGAGCGTATCACTCGGCGTACCTTCAATGCCGTCTCTGACTGCTGCTACTCTGTAATAATACTCATAGCTTGGAGTTACCGTTTCGTCTATATATTTAGTAGTATCTGTGTTACCGATAAGAGTCCAGCTATCCGCAGGCTTATTATACGCATAAACATTATATTCCGTTGCACCCTCTACTGCCTTCCAAGAGAGTGTGAGCGTTGAGCCGTTTGAGCCCCTTGCCGTTGTTGCAAGACCGGTTACCTTTGCAGGTGGTGTTGGCTTAGTAACAATTATCGGCGTACCGTATTCAAGAATCTTATTACAGCCATCGCAAACCGTGTCCCCTGTATATCCGTCTATGTAGTTTTCATAATCGGGAGTAACATTATTTTCAATGTGTGTCTTGCCAATGTGATTATTTGAATCCTTGTCGCCCTTAAAGGTGTGTGATTCGCTTTTCTCAATAAGTCCGCATTTTGAGCAGGTGTAATAGTATTCAGCCTCAGCTGCACAGGTTCCTGCCTTTGCAAGTGTTTCCTCTGATTTTATTTCGTCTGTGAAGCTGTGAGAGCATAATGCCTTTTCGGAAACAGGAATATATAACCCAATGGAATTCCAAGATTCATTATAACCTTGAATAATCACATTGTCGTATTTTTTTCCGTTAACCCAAATTTCAATATCGTTTAAGTTTTCGGTATCAAAATAATATCCTGTATCAGCAAAAGCATTAGCAAGAATATAATATGTAAGATCAGGATTGATATTAGCATCCGGTCTATATTCTTCGGGATTATCCGAGCTTGCATTCGTAGTGTGAAAATATCTCTTTGTGTCATTGTCATAAACGAGCAAATGATAATTGCTTGTGGATTTATTTTTTGCAAGAGTACCCGTTCCGAAAGACAATGTATTACAATATTCGTCATTCCATTCTCTATGTGTAAGCTCAGAGCTAAACGGTGCTCTTTCCGTGTCATAGGAAAGCTCAATTTTTGTTATTTTAATTTGGTCTAAAATGCTAACCGTTGCTTCTGCATATTTAGTATTGTCGGCAACGGAGGTTGCTCTAACGGTTAAAGCTGTTGCCGTTTCGTTTTCGCCTATTTGAAGTGTGCCCGTAAGGTTATCTGTTCCGCCTGCGGTAATTTTTGTGTTTTCATCTGTTGTTGTGCCTATTATAGACCATTCAACCGTGTGAGCTGCAGTTCCGTCAACAGAAGCAGTAAATGCTGCCGAAGATGACTTGAAAATAGATTGAGAGACGGGGGAAACCGAAACACTGTCTATTGAAAGCGGCTTTTCCTGAACATAAACTGTCAGCTCATTTGAAGAAACGCTTGAATCCATTGCGCTTATTGCTTTAACTGTAAGTGAGGTTGCTGTTTCATCCTCGCCTACGGTTAAAAGTCCGTTTGAATCAATTGCGGTTTTTGCACTTGTTCCACCGTTAACCTGCCAAACAACCTCATCATAACCCGTTCCGTAATATTTTACTTCCTTTGAAAACTGCTTTGTTGTTCCGACTGTAACGCTGTTTCCCTCCTGAGAAATAGATATGCTTTTAACAAGGCTTGAGGTGTTAACCGTAACAGGAATATATATCCTAATGGAATTCCAATAGTCATTATAACCTTCAATAATCACATTGTCGCACTTTTTTCCGTTAACCCAAATTTCAATATCGTTTAAGTTTTCGGAATCAAAATAATATCCTGTATCAGCATAAGCATCAGCAAGAATATAATATGTAAGCTCAGGATTGATATTAGCATCCTCTCTATATTCTTCGGGATTATCCGAGCTTGCATTCGTAGTGTGAAAATATCTCTTTGTGTCATTGTCATAAACGAGCAAATGATAATTGCTTGTGGATTTATTTTTTGCAAGAGTACCCGTTCCGAAAGACAATGTCTTACAATATTCGATATTCCATTCTCTATGTGTGTACATTGGACTAACGGGTGCGTCGTATGTTAATTCAACCTTTGTGATTTGAATATCCTCTGCAAATGCCGTTATGGGCGCAATGCCCAAAATCATAACAAGGCAGAGTAATAAGCTAATCAGTCCTTTTCCTTTACTGTTTAATTTCATACAAATTCCTCCTTAAATTGAAATTAATTTTGTTAAGTTAATTATAACAATTTAAGGATTTAAATGATATTAGCCATTTAGCAAAAACAGGGCTGATTTTTATGGGCCTAAACCTCAAAAATGGCTACCTTTCGTGAATTATTTTAGTTTTCATTAATAAAAGATACGATATTTGTAGCTTGGATAGACATTGCCATAATCGGCATTCAGCAAAAAACCGTTTGCAAAAATGCAAACGGTTTAAATTATTTTGTGCTATTTTTATATTTTGCTTTTAACTCTTTCCAAAAGCTCCTTTTTGTTTTCAACATCTAATTTTCTATAAATTGCTGCGCAATGCTTTTTTGCCGTGCTCTCGGTTATACTTAATTTCTCGGCAATTTCCTTTCTCTTTTTGCCTTCAAGAATAAGAGGAAGCACCTCTTTTTCTCGGTTTGTCAGGCTGTCATATCCGCAAATATTTTCGCAAATGCTTTTAATATCCTCTTCTTTGATAGGAATATCGTTCTTTTTCGCTTGTGCCGCATTTTCCTGTTCGTTTAAAAGCCGTCTTATAACACCAAAGAAAATCAATAGTAAAATTTCGGTTAAAATATAAGAAATTGAAAGAAATTCAAATTTGCTTTTTAAAACGGTTTCGCTCAGCCAAATACCAATATTAATTGCAACTAAAAAGGATAAGTATAAAGACATTCCGATATTTCTGTTTGTTTTTCTAAAAAAGGAATAAATCAAAAGACCTATCATTGCAATAAGATAAAGGATTATATAAATCTTATAAACAGGGTGCAAAATTCCGTATGCTTTAACAAGAACGGTTGAGCCGTTTATCTTATCCATTGCAACATCAACATAATAAACATCGGAATACGGTGCGCTCGTTGCTATAATAAAAATAACCATTGCAACAACGCAAAGCACAACTATAAGCCTTTTCGGAATATTAATTTTTAATAATTCGGCAATTATCAAAATAACAAACATTGATAAAAACACACTGCCGAAATAAGCAATCGTGTTGCCTGCAAGCGCAAGCGATAGGTTGGGGGAAACGGATAAAAGGAAATATCCGAAATCGGTTATCGCAACCGTAACGAAAAGCCACATCAGCCAAGAATTTTCTTTTCTGTACCATTTAGCGCAAGCAATAAGCAGGGCAATCGAAATCGCAAGGGTTATACCGTAACAAACTGCCAAAGTAATTCTCCAATCTAATATTTCAAAAAATTATATAAAAGTCTGAATATAAATTTTTTTAATTATACCATAATAATTTCTTTGATTTCAATATGATTTATGATTTTGTTTAACAAAATAAAAGACACCCATAGGGTGTGCGTCAGTTTTTGAATGTTTTATTATGTGGGTTCAAGTCCTATTTAAAATAAAAAACAGCCACCTATGGTAGCTGCTTTTTATTTGGTGCGGAGAATGGGACTTGAACCCACAAGGAAGCAATATCCACAGGAGTCTGAGACCTGCGCGTCTGCCAATTCCGCCACCTCCGCATATTAATTTAATTTAAATTTAAAGTTTGATATTGTTTGCAAAACAAACAACAGAAAGTATATTAACATAATAAATTTAAAAAGTCAATCAGAATAACATTAAAAAAGGAGCATACCAAAAGATATGCTCCGCAACATATTAAAGCTTAACCTCAATAGGCAGGCCGCCGCTTTCTCTTGATTTATCGGCAAGATAAACGCAAAGATGACCTGCAACGGAATCAAATATTGATGTGCAGGCAAGACTTGGCTTTTCGCCCTTAATAAACTTAACAAAGTCCTCTGCAAGCCTTTCGTCTCCGCCGCCGTGTCCGCCGTAGGCGCCAACCATATCACCAGTTATGCGAAGGTCAACCTCTTCAACATCACATTCCTCGTTATGTGCGTCAGGCGATGGATTAATTTTTAAAACAGTAAATTTTGATTCCTCAAAGTTTCCGAATATTTCGCCCTTTGTTCCTATAATATGTATGTTTCTTCTCGGCTCTGCAGAGCCGCCAACCATATTATGAGTTCCCGTTGCTCCCGAAGCAAAATTAACAAGAACGGATTGATGGTCAACAACATTGTTATCGCATTTATAAATACATCTTGCATAAGGATTGTCGGTTTTCATAAGAGCAATTTTATCCTCAATAGTTGGATTTTCAATTCCTTCAAGAGCATCCCAAACATAGAACGACCATCTGTCAGGGTGATCTATATACAATCTTTTTGTTGAATAAACACATTCGTCAACGAGAGGGCAGTCCTTCATACAAATTGTTCCCGCATTTTCGGGTGCGTTTTCGGGCTTAAACTGAAATTTGCTTCCGAATGATGAGATTGAAACAGGCTTTGTTTCGCTCATAAACCACATCATCAAATCAATGTCGTGGCAGCATTTTGCAAGAAGCATTGTTGTGTGGCATTTATCGGAATTAGCCCATTTGCCTCTTATATAAGATGTTGATAAATGATGATAGCTAACATGCTCTGTCATTTGTATATTGATAATATCTCCGATTTCTCCGTTAACAATTTTTTCTTTAATTGCATAATAAAACGGAGTATATCTTAAAACATGGCATATCATAACCTTTGAGTTATTCTTTTTTGCACACTCAACAATTTGCCTCATATCCTCCTCGCAAACTGCAAAAGGCTTTTCAAGCAGCATATCGTATCCTGCGTTAAGAAGAGGTATAGCCGTTTCAAGATGCTGCTCGTCCATTGTTCCGTTAATAACGGTGTCTGCAAGCCTTCCTTTTTCGGCAAGAGCCTGTGCCGAATCAAAGCACATATCCTCTGAAAAGCCGAAATAATCCATTGCTTTTTTACGCCTAACGGGATTCGGATCGGCAACGCCGACTATTTTCAAAAGCTCTGGATTTGTTTTTGCAAGCTCGCTGTAAACAAAAGCACGGTGGCCGGCACCGACAATGATGGCAGTAACAGGTTTTGATTGCATATTTATCCTCCTAATCCTTTTTTGTAATTATAAAGCAACAACGCAGTTTATTCAATAGCTTTACCCTAATTTTGATTTATTTATTGACAGTTTTACTTAATTACATTAATATAGTATATTATATACTCAGGTGCTGTTTATATGAAAAGTTTACTTGTTTATTTAAAAAACTATAAAAAAGAAAGCGTTTTCGCCCCGCTGTTCAAAATGCTTGAAGCAATTTTTGAGCTGATTGTTCCGCTTGTTGTTGCTTCTGTTATTGATGACGGCATACTTAAAAACAACAGGGGAGTAATTCTTTCAAGAGCAGGAATACTTGTTTTGCTTGCCGTGGTGGGTATGGTTGCGGCCATAACCGCACAGTATTTTGCCGCAAAGGCAAGTGTGGGATTTGCCGCACAGCTCCGTCAGGCTGTTTTTGACCATGTACAAAGCTTTTCCTACACAGAACTTGATCAGGTTGGCACTCCTACTCTGATCACCAGACTGACCAATGACATCAATCAGGTACAGAACGGCCTGAATATGGGTCTTCGTCTTCTCCTTCGAAGTCCTTTTATCGTTCTGGGCTCCATGGTGATGGCTTTTACCATCAACCTGCGCTGCGCCCTGATCTTTGTTGTGGCCATCCCGCTTCTCTTTCTTGTGGTATTTGTGATCATGTACCTGAGTATTCCCCTGTTCCGAAAGGTGCAGAGTCGTCTGGATCGTGTCACTGCCCTTACAAGAGAGAATCTTACCGGTGTCCGTGTGATCCGGGCCTTCTGTCGTGAAAAGGAATCCGTAGAGGAATTTGATGCCTGCAATCAGGAGCTGACCCGCCTGAATGAATTTGTTGGAAAGCTCAGTGCACTTCTTAACCCTGTCACCTATGTGCTGATCAATATCGCCACT
>UQSH01000060.1 GCA_900543795.1 uncultured Oscillospiraceae bacterium
GTAAAGATGAGATTTGGCGTCTTGAGATGGCAGCCTTGCTGGCGCAAGGCAACAGTGAAAGCGACAAATATTGCTTTAATACTGCATTTTTGACGGGCTCGGATTATTACCGTTACCCTATCTTCAAATATTCTTGAAAAGGAGTTTTTTTATGCCTAACAATCCTATTATCGAATCGGGCGAAAGGCGAATCCGAGAAGCAGTTTGCATAGACACAAAGCGGATTTATGACAGCTGCGTTTCAAAGGACTGCCTTGAAAACCTCAGAGTTACCTTTTTCTCTAAAAGTCAACGCCTTATTGACGAGGCGGTTAATATCAAATGCCGAGAATGCCAGGTTGCAACGGTCAGCGTTGATGTTGAAGAGGTGCCGTTTAACAGAGGATATTACAGTGTTGACATTACCTTCTTCTTCCGCCTTGAATTTGATACTTATCAAGCGCCATGCACAACCCCCGAGGTTGCGGTGGGCTACGCAAAATTCACTAAAAAATGTATTCTTTACGGCTCCGACGGCAGAGTAAAGGTGTTTAATTCAAAGCCATCGTGCAAGGCAAAAAACTGCCCCTCTGCGCCGCAATATTCAAATCCGCTTTGCAAGGTGCAAACAGTTGATCCCGTTATTTTATCGTGCGACGCTATTGATTTGTGCGATTGCTGCGTGCCGCTTTGCTCATCATTCCCGCAGGAAATTTTGAGCACAACAGACGATTGTGTGCCGAGCGCAGGTGCTTCAAAGGCAGTTCTTGTTACACTTGGCCTGTTCAGTATTGTTCAGATGGAGCGGGATGTTCAGATTCTTATTCCTGCTTACGATTACTGTATTCCTCAAAGGGAATGTGAATGCTCAACGCAAAATCCGTGCGAAACCTTTGAGAGCATAGACTTCCCTGTTGATGAATTTTTCCCTCCCGAAAAGGAAACGCCCTCTCCCTGCCCATGTGCAGAGGAAAAAGAAGAGGAAGCGCAGGAATAATTCCGAGCGCCTCCTTAATTAAAAATCCTTAAACAATCCTGCCGCAGAGATGCTTTTCTCTGCGGCAGTTATCATTTTTTATATCAATTATATTTTTAATCACACTTTTTCAAGCTTGGCATAGTTAGCCATAAGCTTTTTCGTTCCCGCCTTATCAAACGCAATTTCAAGCAAAACATCTCCGCCCATAGGCATACTTGAAAGTATAACGCCCGTTCCGAAGGTTTTGTGGCGCACCGTGTCGCCTGTGCTGTATTCCTCGCCGGTGCTTTCTGCCTTTGCATTAACCTGGCCGAATTTATGAGCCGCAGACGAGCTGAGATTATGCGAGCCGATAGGATTGCCCGAGCCGTAATTACTTCTTGTGAAGCTTCCGCGCGGAGTGAACGGCTCAACGGTTATATCGTTTTTAACCTCAGACGGAATTTCACGCAAAAAGCGAGACGGCATATTGCGGCTTGTTGTTCCGTAAAGCATACGCTGACGGGCATTAAGAATATAAAGCATTTGCTTTGCCCTTGTTATGCCAACATAAGCAAGGCGGCGCTCCTCCTCCAAATCCTCTTCACTGTACATAGACATATTGCCGGGGAAGATGCCCTCCTCCATTCCGGGAATGAAAACAACGGGAAATTCAAGGCCCTTTGCGGAATGAAGAGTCATAAGAACAACCGAATCATCATTTTCATTATACGAATCTATATCCGAGATAAGCGCAACATCTTCAAGGAAATCGGCAAGGCCGAACTCCTCATCCTCCTCCTGATATTTTTTAAACATTGATGCAAGCTCGTTTATATTGTTTTTTCTGTCCTCAGCGGAATCGGGATCCTCATCAAGATATTCAAAATACTTTGTTTTTTCAATAATTTCAACAAGCAAATCCGAAAGGCTCATACCGTCTTCAAGGCATTGCTGAAATCCCTTTATCATATCTGCAAAATCCTTGAGCTTGCCTGCCGAGCGAAGTGTTTTTTGAAACTCATCGCTTCTTTCGCAAACCTCAAATGCAGAAATTCCGAGCCCCGAAGCAATTTCAAAGATATAGCCTATCATTGTTTCGCCTATTGAACGCTTTGGAACATTAATAATTCTTTGCAGGCGCACATTATCGGCAGGATTGCTGATAACCGCAAAATAGGAAATAATATCCTTAATTTCCTTTCGGTCAAAGAAACGGTTGCCGCCTATAACTCTGTGAGGTATTCCGCTTTTTGCAAGCGCAATTTCTATATTTCTCGACTGCGCATTCATTCTGTAAAGAACTGCGTGGTCGCTCATTTTCATACCCTTTTTAACATTTTTAAGTATTTCCTCAACAATAAAATCGGATTCCTCCGCCTCGCTTGACAGGGTGTTTACCGTTATTTTTTCGCCCTTTCCCGCAGCAGTCCAAAGACTTTTGCCCTTTCTGTTTTTATTGTTTGAAATAACGGCGTTTGCCGCATCAAGAATATTCTGCGTTGAGCGATAATTCTGTTCAAGACGAATAACGCAGGCATTTTTATATTGAGCCTCAAAGGAAAGGATATTTTCTATCGTTGCACCTCTGAAACGATAAATGCTTTGGTCATCATCACCCACAACGCAAATATTTTCATATCCGCCTGCAAGCAGAGAAACGAGCACATACTGTGCATGAGAGGTGTCCTGATACTCATCAACCATAACATATTTAAACTGCCTTTGATAAAGATCAAGAACATCGCTGTTTTCCTGCAAAAGCTTAACCGTATTGAAAATAATATCGTCAAAATCCATTGCGTCGGATTTCAAAAGCTCCTTTTGATAAAGCTCATAGCAATCTGCAATTTTTGCTTTTCTGAAATCGTTTTGTGCAAATTTTTTATATTCAATGCAGTCAACAAGGCTATCCTTTGCAGAGCTGATTTCAGATAAAACGGATTTGTGGTTTATAAGCTTATCATTAAGTCCAAGCTCCTTTTGGCAACGCTTCATAACACGCCTTTGATCGTCTGTGTCATAAATTGTGAAATGGCTTGTGTAGCCCAGCCTGTCTGCAAATCGTCTTAAAATCCTTGCGCAGCAGGAATGGAAGGTAAACGCCCAAATATCATTTGCTTCCTCGCCGATTGCATTAACAAGCCTTTCCTTTATCTCGCCTGCCGCCTTATTTGTAAAGGTTATTGCAAGCACCTGCCAAGGCAAAGCAAGACCGTTTTCGATTATGTAACGAACTCTGTTTACAAGAACTGTTGTTTTTCCCGAGCCTGCGCCTGCAAGGATAAGCAAGGGCCCTTCGGTTTGTTCAACAGCCCTTTGCTGCATTTCATTTAATGCCATAAAAATTTACCTCGTTTAAAAAAAGGGTGCCGCAGACACCCTTTTCGTTTTTTAGTTGATTTTGATTTTTAATATTTAGGCGATTACCGCAAAAGCGTTAAGAGAACGCCTGCCGCAACTGCCGAGCCGATAACGCCCGAAACATTCGGACCCATAGCGTGCATAAGAAGGAAGTTTGAGGGATTTTCCTTTTGGCCCTCCTTTTGACTTACACGAGCCGCCATAGGAACTGCCGAAACGCCTGCCGAGCCGATAAGCGGATTTACCTTTCCCTTTGTTGCAATATACATAAGCTTTCCGAAAATAACACCGCTTGCCGTTCCGACCGAGAATGCAACAAGACCGAGAACAATAATAAATATTGACTGCGCAGTTAAGAAGGTTTGAGCATTTGTTGTTGCACCTACGGAAAGACCGAGCATAATCGTTACGATATTCATAAGCTCATTTTGAGCCGCCTTTGCAATTCGCTCTGTTCTGCCGCTTTCTTTAAGCAGGTTACCGAACATAAGCATACCTACAAGCGTTGCCGCATCGGGAAGAAGAAGCGAAACAATAACCGTTACCATTATCGGAAACAGTATTTTTTCAAGCTTTGAAACCTGACGCAGATTGCCCATAACAACAGAGCGCTCTTTTTTTGTTGTAAGCGCACGCATAATAGGTGGCTGAATTACGGGAACAAGCGCCATATATGAATACGCCGCAACGGCGATTGTGCCAAGCAGATGAGGAGCAAGCTGAGAGGTTACGAATATAGCCGTTGGACCGTCTGCACCGCCGATTATGGCAATTGAGCCAGCCTCCTGAGGAGTGAATTTTAAAAGAGTTGCTCCGATATATGTGAAGAAAATACCGAACTGTGCGGCAGCGCCGAGAATAAAGCTTGACGGATTTGCAATAAGGGGGCCGAAATCCGTCATTGCGCCGATACCGAGGAATATAAGAGGAGGATAAATTCCCGCCTTAACGCCGAAATATAGGAAATCCATTAAGCCCGGAGTGCACACAGCGCCCGTTGTTTCATCTATCATTCTGCCTGCAAGCAAATCAATAAAGCCCTGTATATCGTGATACTGAACGGCAAGATTTGCGCCCGGAATGTTTGCAAGAAGCATACCGAAGGCAATGGGAATCATAAGCAAGGGCTCAAAGCCCTTTTTAATTCCGAGCCAAAGCAGAAAGAAGGAAACAAGTATCATTATTAAGTTAAGAAAGCCGCCCGAGCTGAAGAAATAAGCATAGCCGCTGTTTTGCAAAATATCAACAATGGCGCCCCAAACGCCCTGTAAAACTTCCATTATTTTTAAGTCCTCCGAAAAAATTTATGTTAAAAACCGATTAAAAGGGCTTTGCATTTTCTGCAATTGCAGCCGCCGACCAAGGATTTCTGCCGGCAGGAGATTTAACTCTTATACTGCGGATTGAAACGGCACCAACACCCTCGCTTGCGGCGATTGCCGCAGAGATTGCCGCAACAATTTCGGGGGCAATGCCCTGCGAAACGGCAGGGGCCGAAGG
>UQSH01000061.1 GCA_900543795.1 uncultured Oscillospiraceae bacterium
TTTACCCATCCTCGGCACCCCTTGCAGCTTCTGCGGGGGTGCTTTTTTTATTGAAAAAGAATAATTTCTGTGGTAAGATATATAATAATTTTATTAAGGAGATGCTTTTATGTGCACGGCGGCAACCTATAAAACAAAGGATTTTTATTTCGGAAGAACGCTTGACTATGAATTTTCCTACGGCGACAGAATTACGGTTACACCGAGGAATTACAAATTTTCCTTTCGCAACGGCGAAACGCTTAACTGCCATTATGCAATGATAGGAATGGCATGTGTTATAAACGAAACGCCGTTATATTATGACGCAGTAAACGAAAAGGGGCTTGCAATGGCAGGGCTGAATTTCGTTGGCAATGCGTTTTACAAAGACTCTGCACCCGATAAGGATAATATTGCACAGTTTGAATTCATCCCGTGGATTCTTGCAAAATGCTCCTGCGTTTCGCAGGCAAGGGAGCTTCTTAAAAGCATTAACATAACAAACACTCCGTTCAGCGCAGAGCTTCCCGTTGCACAGCTTCATTGGATAATTGCAGATGAAAACGAGGCGATAACCGTTGAGGCGGTTAAGGAGGGGTTAAAAATATATGATAACCCCGTTGGCATTTTAACAAACAATCCGCCGTTTGATGAGCAATTGTTTAACCTTAACAATTATATGCACCTTTCCCCGAAATCTCCCAAAAACTGCTTTTCGGATAAGCTTGATTTGAAAGCATACAGCAGAGGAATGGGCGCACTCGGCTTACCGGGAGATTTATCATCTCAATCAAGATTTGTCAGAGCTGCATTTACAAAAATGAACTCCGTTTCGGGGGATACGGAAAAGGAAAGCATAAGTCAGTTTTTCCATATTCTCGGCTCTGTTGACCAGCAGAGAGGCTGCTGTGATGTTGGAGAGGGAGAATACGAAATAACCCTTTACACCTCCTGCTGCAATGCAAGCAGAGGGATTTATTACTACACAACCTATAATAATCATCAAATCAGCGCAGTTGATATGAATAAAGAAAAGCTTGACGGTGAACGCCTTATTGTTTACCCGCTGATTGAGGGCGAGCAAATTTTTATGCAAAATTAAACAGAAGCAAAAAAGCCTGCTGACAGAATGTGAACTGCCGCAGGCATTTTTTATGCTTATTTCAACCTTTCCTCCCATTCCTTTTCGCGAAATCCGATTAAAATCAAATCATCGCAAACAACGATAGGTCTTTTTACCAGCATTCCGTTTGAGGCAAGCAGGGCAAGCTGCTCCTCCTCGCTCATTAACGGCAGCTTATCCTTTAAATTCATTGATTTATAAAGCAATCCGCTTGTGTTAAAAAACCTTTTTAAAGGCAGAGAGCTTTTTTCATACCATTCTTTAAGCTCTTCAAATGATGGGTTTTGCTCCTTTATATGTCTGTCTTGATACTGAAAGCCGTTTTCATCAAGCCATTTTTTTGCCTTTTGGCAGGTGGAGCATTTTGGATATTCCACAAAAATCATAATTTCCTCCTTATAATGCCTGCTTATAATAAGCGAAATTTACATTTTTAACTCGCAGGTTACGCTATTGCTTTCGGCACCCCACGAATCAATTGCCTTATTCATACACGCTGATTCCTCTCTTGTGCATGCTGATTCCTCTCTTGTGCATGCTGATTCCTCTCTTATGGCAAATTATTATATTTAAATTATACATTATTTTTATGAATAAAGCAATCTTTGAAATTTCGCTCATAAAGATGATTGTGATAATTTTGAGCATTCGCTGATAACAGCATCCTTATATGCTCTGCTAACGGGAAGTTCATACCGTGAATTATCAAGATAAATTCGATTTCCCGAAAAGCCGCTTATATATCTGCAATTTATCAAAAAGCTTTTGTGGGCTCTAATAAAGCAATCTGTGGGAAAAAGGCTAAATGCATCATTAGCTTTGCCTTTGAAATTTATGCATATGCCGTCTGCCGAATTGATATATATGTATCTGTTTTTCGCTTCAACATAAACAATATCGCAAAGCAAAATTTTCATTTGTATGCCCTTTTTGGAATAGAAGAAATACCTGCTTGACGCTTCCGTTTCCCGTCTTACTCTTGAAAGCTCCTGCAAGACCGATTTTGTTTTAACATTTCTTTTTCTTAAATACTGAAAAGCGTTTAGCTCAAATGCAAGACCTATAAAATTATATTCCCCTGCAACAACAATAATTTTTACATTTGCATTTTGACTTCTTATTTTTCGGAAATGTCTGCGCAGGGAGCAGCAGGAATTTGAGCATATAAAAACTGCGTTGCTTTGCCTTGACGCCTCACTTTCGAGATATTCCTCCAAGCATTCAAAGTGCATAAATTTGTTTTCTTTATCCTCTGTTTCGGCAGCAGCTGCGATAATTCCCTGCACAGAATCGGATAGCCCAATAGATGATATTATCATAATAAAAACAACCTTTCAAAAAATGCTTTCATATATAATATCCTCAAAAACGGGCATTTTGTGAAAATTATTTTTAAAAAATGGCGAAAAATATTATTTTTGAGCAAAAAAACTCCCCTGCCGAAGGACAGGGGATTGAAGCGGCTTTTTACATTTTAGAGCCCTTTGAGCCCTTTGCACCCGAGAGTGCGCCTGCCGAAAGAATATTCGTATCAAACGAATATGTTATATTTTCCTGCTTTCTCATTCTTTTGAGTGCAAGAGAAATCATTTTGTCAAGCAGCTCGGGATACTTAACGCCGAGCGGCTCCCAAAGATAAAACGCAAGCGAGCCCGGAATGGTGTTAAACTCATTAATCCAAAATTCGCCCGTTTTACTGTCCATAAGAAAATCTATTCTGACCACTCCGCAGCAATCGAGATACTTAAATGCTTCAACGGCAATTTCCTTGATTTTTGCAGATGCCTCGGCAGGAATTTCGGCAGGAATCTTTCTTTTAAGAGAAGTCATACCCTTACTGCCGCCCTGTTTTTTACCTCCGTCAAGATATTTATCCGAATAGGAAAGAATACCCTCGGTTGAAACAGGCTCTTCAAGCTCTGACGCCTGCGCCTCATCACTATCGCCGACAACAGAGCAGTTGATTTCTTTAAGATTAACAACGGCAGGCTCAATAAGAACCTTATCCGCAAACTGAAATGCAAGCTCAAGAGAATCCTGAAATTCCTCGGCGTCATCAGCCTTGCTTATTCCAACGCTTGAACCGAGATTAACAGGCTTAATAATAACGGGATAGCCGAATTTCTTTTCTGCAGCTTCAATAATTTTTTCCGGAGCTTTATAGTCGGCGGCACAAAAGCGCAAGCCGTCAAGCACGGGGAAGCCTGCTTCCTTGAGCATAATCTTCATAACATATTTATCCATACAAACAGCCGATGCAAGAACATCACAGCCGACAAACGGCAGATTGCAGGTTTTTATATAGCCTTGAAGTGCACCGTCCTCAACATTTGTTCCGTGAACAATCGGAAAAGCAACATCAATAACCGCAATGGGCTTTGGCTTTGAAAAACGCTTTTTCTCCTGCGGCATAAGATATGTTTTGCCCGACTGAGTAACAAATTCAACTCTTGTGCTTTTTGAAAGAAGAGACGGAATATTTTTATATTCCTCAATGCTTTCGAGGCAATCGCCGTAATAAAACTCATTATTTTTTGTTATATAAACAGGATAAATCTCATATTTATCTCTGTTTATATTCTGCATTGCCTGAACGGCTGAAATAACCGAAACCTCGTGCTCAACACTTTTTCCGCCGAATAAAACCGCTATACTGATTTTCATTTTTCTACGCTCCGTTACTGTTAATTAATAATTATCTGGAAGGTCGTTTTCAATAAGAATAACCTTTGGCTTATTATATTCAACCGCATTTGCAGAATTAAAGCCCTCAATAAAGCTGCCTGCAACGGTTATTTTTTCCTTGGGGAAGCCTGCATCTGCAAGCCCGTTATAGATAGGCTCTGTTTGCTTTTTGCCGATTAAATAAACATAATCGCAAACCTCTGCCGCCTGCC
>UQSH01000062.1 GCA_900543795.1 uncultured Oscillospiraceae bacterium
GGTATTGCCGCCGCAACTGTTATTTTGTGGGAGTAATTATGAAGATTTTAACCGCAAAGGAAATTAAAAGAGCAGAGGAGCTCGCTTTTGAAAGATATTATACGGAAGCAGAGCTGATGAAAAGAGCAGGGCACGAATGCGCCCTGAAAATAATTAAATATTACGGCGAAGCAATCAAGGGGGAAGCGGTTTCCGTAATATGCGGAAACGGTAAAAATGCGGGCGACGGCTTTGTTATTGCAAAGGAGCTTTGCGAATTCGGTGCAAGAGCACAAATTGTTCTTGCCGATAAAAGGCCTGAAATTCCCGAGCCGCTTATGTATTATAACGAAGCAATTGAAAGCGGTGTTGAGTCTGTTTTCTTTGATGAAGCCGTTTTAAGCAGCGTTTTGATTGTTGATTGCATTTTCGGAATAGGCTTTCACGGCTCTCCGAAGCCTCCGTTTGATAATATATTTAACACGATAAATAATTGCTCTGCGGCGGTTGTCTGTGTTGACACACCGAGCGGAACAAACGCAACTAACGGAGAGGTTGTTAATGCCGTTAAGGCTGATTTAACTATTGCAATTTCAACATTAAAATACTGCCACATACTGCCGCCTGCTAATTTATATTGCGGAAAAACGGTTGTTGTTAATATCGGTATTCCCGAAGATTGCTACGGCACGGATTATGCCGAAACAATAACAAAGCAGTTTGTAAAGGACTGCTTTATTAAAAGAGGATTAAATTCAAATAAAGGAAATTACGGTAGGCAGATAAATATCTGCGGAAGCCTTAAAATGCCCGGTGCGGCAGTTATTTGTGCAAGGGCGGCCTTAAAAAGCGGAGTCGGCTTGTTAAAATGCCTTTTTCCTAAATCCATTTACCCCGTTTTAACCTCGCATTTAACTCAACCGTTGTTTGTTCCGTTAAGTGAAAATGAGGATAAAACGCTTTCTATGGGAAGCCTAACGCATATCCTTGAAGAGATTAAAGACGCAAGCTGTATTGCAGTCGGATGCGGTCTTGGTAATAATGATGACACACAGGTTATTGTTAATCAAATAATTAAAGAAGCCGATTGCCCGATTGTTCTTGATGCAGACGGAATAAATGCTGCGTTGACGAATATAGATATAATAAGAGAAGCGGCTTATAAGCCTGTTTTAACTCCTCATCCGGGAGAAATGGCACGCCTTGTTAATGAGGATGCCGCCTATGTTCAAAAGCACCGAATTGAAACCGCAAGGGCATTTTCGCAGGAGCATAACTGCATTGTTGTTTTAAAGGGTGCAAACACCGTTGTAACAGACGGTAAAAGGGTGTTGATAAACACAACAGGCAATCCCGGTATGGCTATGGGCGGAACGGGAGATATGCTTACGGGCATTATTTCCGCATTTATATCGCAGGGTGTGGAGCCGTTTAACGCTGCAGCGTGCGGCGTTTATATTCACGGGCTTTGCGGCGATATAACCGCGCAGGAAATCAGCCAAAGAGGTATGACGGTTGATGATATGCTTGAGCTTCTCGGTGCTCTTATGAGTAAATTTGAATAACGGAAGGATTATTTGAAAAGCAGAATAACATTATTTTGTGCGGTGCTCGTATTAATGCTTCTTTTTCCGTCCTGCGCCGCTCAAACCGAGGAGATAACAGTATCGGATTTTGTTAAAGAAGCGGTTGTTAAATGGAATGATTTTTCATATAATTGCACCGTTCAATATAATTCCTCAAATGTTACGGTAACGGTTAATTCATCAAATGCCGCCGGAGTTGTTATGGAATATAATTCAAATAATTTTATGATTTCCTACGGCGGTATGATTTATGAAAATTCAAATGCAGATGCTCTTACGGGAAATCCGGCGCAGGCAATCTTCGGTGCGTTGGAGGCTGTGAATTCGGGCAACTGCTCTAAAAAGCACATTGAGGGCGGAATTGAATTTAAGGGCAATTGCCTTGCGGGAGATTTTGTTTGTTCTCTTAATGAGGATAAATCCGTTAAGGTAATTGAATATCCGGATAAAAATTTATACATAGAATTTAAAAATGCCTGACGGGCTTTAAAGCCGTCAGGCATTTTTTGTGTTGCTGTTATTTAAAAACTAATTGCGGAAGAATAGCTCCTATAATACCGAATAGCACACTGATTAAAATATAAGCAAGTGCAAGACCGGTTGAGCCGTTTTTGATAAGCTCGGCAGTTTCAAGAGAAAAGGTTGAGAAGGTGGTAAAACCACCGCAAATACCAACCTTTAAAAAAAGCAAAAGTCTTGAATCTATGCTTTGATTTTTTGAAGCGGCATAAGCAATAAAGCCTATTGCAAATGCACCTATGATGTTAATTATTAATGTGTTTATCGGAAATGGGTTAGTGTTTTTTATCGGTATTAAGCTTATTAAATATCTTGCAACCGCACCTATAAAACCGCCGAGACCGACAAATAAGCAGTCAATCATAATTGATTCCTCAATGATATATTTTTATAAACGACTAAAATCTAATCTTTGTTTGAGTTATTGTCAAGAATGTTCAGCTTGTTAATAATCCTTAATTCAATAATTTCACTGCCGATATGCTTTTCAAGCTCTTTTTTTATGCTTTTAACCTTTTTAACATCAATAAGCCCTGCGTCAAGAGGGTGTGCGTTACCGTCCTTTGTTTCAATGGTTATTAATGCGTGTCGGTCGTTAAAATTCTTAGTCAGGCTTGCTGAATTATCCTTGTAAATTTCAACTTTTGCAATGTCCTCATAAAGAAAAACATTATCTTCATCTATCATATTAAATTCTATTTCATCTTCTCTGAAAACTATTCCGCCGAGTAAAACCTCTTTTGTAACAAGAATTGCAACAATAACGGCAAATATTTCAAGAGCTAAGAATATATAAGGTCTTAATCCGCCTTCTGTTTTGAAAAATGATACGGAAAGCACGGCAAAAAAGGCAACCGCAATATCAAGCACACTGATAACAACTGCAGTAATCGGCGAAAGTGTTCTTATAAATCTATTTTTCATTTTTCTTTATCTCCTTGAATTTTTTTATGATTTGGCAGTCATTTAGCTCAAAAACTCTGCCGTTTAAATAGTCAAGCGGACCCTCGCTTTTTATATTAAAGACTAATTTATAGCTGCAAAGCTCTTGACGAAAACGACCTGCTTCATATCCGTATTTTCCGTCGTTAAGAAGCGGATGACCGATATGCGCCATTTGAGCTCTTATTTGATGAGTTCTTCCCGTTTTAAGCTCAATTTCAAGCAAGGAACAGGTATTGCAGTAATCAATAACTCTGTAATGCGTTTCAATTTTTTTTGAGCCTTCCTTTTCATAATCAAAAACAGTAACCTTGTTTTTTCTTTCGTCCTTGATAAGATATGCGCAAAGCGTATTTTCCGTCTTTTCGGGAACGGAATGAACAATGGTCAAATAGTATTTTTCAATCTCACGCGTTTTTAAAAGCCTGTTTAGCTCCCGAAGCGATTGTGCATTTTTTGCGGCTATAACAATTCCGCTTGTATTTCTGTCTATCCTGTTCGCCAGGGCAGGAGTAAAGGTTTCGCTTTCGTTCGGATTCCATTCGCCCTTTTCAAAAAGATATCGCTTTATTCGTGAAATAAGCGTGTCGGTATATTCTTTTCCGTCGGGATGGCATAAAAGCCCTGCCTTTTTATTTGCAAGAAGAATATTTTTATCTTCAAAAACAATATCAAGCTCCTTTGAGGCGCTCATAAAGTCGTAATGAACCTCTTTTTCCTGCAATGCATCGTCTTTAAGATAAAGCTCAAGCAAATCGCCCTCGGCAAGAATGTAATCGGGTTGAGTGCGCTTTTTGTTAATCTTTATATTCTTTTTTCGTATTTCCTTAAACATCAGCGATTTAGGAAGCTTTGGAAATTTTTT
>UQSH01000063.1 GCA_900543795.1 uncultured Oscillospiraceae bacterium
GAGGAAGCAGTTAGGCTGGTGCCTTACAATGACGAAAAGTGAAAATATGCCGAAATCAAACCCTTTTAGGCTTATTCGGATTTATTTCGCTTGCTTATGTTAAATTGCACAATTAATTGCCGTTATATTTATAACAGATTACAATTGAATTAAATTAAAACAGGTGTTAAAATAAAGATTGAAAAATTTTTCGAAGAGGTATATTTATGGAAAAGCTTAAATATTTTGTTAACGGCGAATTTAAGGAGTCAAAAGCAGATGTTTGGTATGACCTCCACAATCCCTCAACAGGCGAGGTAACAGGTCAGGCTCCGTGCTGCACCAATGATGAGGTGCTTGAAGCCATTGAAGCGGCAAAGGCTGCTTATCCTGCTTGGAGAAACACTCCTGCCCGCAAAAGAGCCCAAATTCTTTATAAGGTGCGTGAGCTTCTTATCAAGCATTCCGATGAGTTGACTATGCTTGTTTGCGAGGAAAACGGCAAAACATGGTCTGAGGCCGAGGGAGATGTAGGCAAGGCCCAGGAGGGAACAGAGCTTGCAATTCAGGCTCCGTCGCTTATGATGGGCGAAAGCTTTATGGACGCTTCAACGGGCTTTGATACTGTTAAATACCGTGAGCCGCTCGGCGTTTTTGCGGGAATAGTTCCTGTTAATTTCCCTGCAATGATTCCTTTCGGATGGATGGCTCCCGTTTGCGTTGCCTGCGGAAACACTATGGTGCTTAAAGCGGCTTCTCTCACTCCCAGAACTGCTATGAGAATAGGCGAGCTTTATAAGGAAGCAGGTATTCCAAACGGTGTAATTAATATCGTTACATGTTCAAGAAATGAGATAAACACTATTCTTGAGCACCCCGATGTTAAGGGAATAACCTTTGTTGGCTCAACTCCCGTAGGTCTTAAAATCTATGAAAAGGCTGCCGCAAACGGCAAAAGATGTCAGGCGCTCTGTCAGGCTAAAAACCATGCACTTGTGCTTGAAGACTGCGCTCTTGAAAGAACTGTTGCAGGTGTTATCAACTCTGCATTCGGATGCGCCGGTCAAAGATGTATGGCTCTTTCCTGCTGCGTTGTTCAGGAGTCTATTGCAGATAAATTTGTTGAAGAGCTTAAAAAGCAAATTCAGTCAATAAATTGCGGACCTGCTTGGGATAAATCAACACGCCTCGGCCCGATTACATACGAAAAGCATTATAAAGAGGTTCTTGCCGATATTCAAAAGGGTGTTGACGAGGGTGCAACGCTTGTTGTTGACGGAAGAAATCCAAAGCTTCCAGCGGGATGTGAAAACGGCTATTTCGTTGGCGCAACGGTTTTTGATAATGTAACAGAGAATATGACAATCGGCAGAGACGAGGTTTTCGGCCCCGTGCTTTGCATTAAGAGATGCAAGGATTTTGATGAGGGACTTGCAATTATGAACGCAAGCCCTTATGCAAACGGCTCCGTTATTTTCACTCAAAGCGGCTACTATGCAAGGCAGTTTGCAAGATATACAGACGGCGGACAGGTTGGTATTAATGTTGGCATTCCCGTTCCCGTTGGCTTCGTTCCGTTCAGCGGACATAAGCAAAGCTTCTTCGGCGATCTTCATTGCCTCGGAAAGGATGCATACCGCTTCTTTACCGAAAGCAAATCGGTAACTCAGCATTGGTTTGATGAAGAGGAAATGAAAGCCAAAGAGGTTGACACTTGGGACGGCTTGCTTTAATATCGCTTTCAAATTAATAACAATTATAAAGGAGAGCTTCGGCTCTCCTTTTTGCATAGAACTAAGGACTCTCTTGTGCAAAGATCGGTGCTTTTCCGCCTCATTTATACCGATTTAGTCTTGACAATTGAATTTTTTATATTAAAATATATTTGAATTTGCGGTAAAGAGGTAGAAATCACTATGGGAAATCAGTTTATTATGCCGGGAAAAATTGTTTACGGAGAGGGTGCGCTTCAAAACGCAAAGCCGCTTCTTAAATCGTTTGGCAAAAAGGCTCTTATTGTAACGGATAGGTTTATGACACGCCTTGGAAATGTTAAGCTTGTTACGGATATTCTTGACGAGCTTTCTATTAAATATTGTGTGTTTGACGGAGTAAACTCCGAACCGACAGACACAATTATTGATATGGGCATAGACAGATACAGAACAGAAGAATGCGATTTTCTTATTGCTGTCGGAGGCGGCTCTCCGATAGACGCAATGAAGGCAATCGGTGCCGTTGCAACAAACGGTGGAGAAATAGATGATTATTACGGAAAAATAATTGATATTCTAACTCCTCCTATGGTTGCCGTGCCGACAACAAGCGGAACAGGCTCCGAGGCAACGCAGTTTACAATTATAACAAACACAAAGGAAAATATAAAAATGCTTTTAAAGGGTCCCGTTCTTATGCCGTCGCTTGCAATTGACGATCCTGCGTTTACCTTAACCGCTCCGCCGTCAATAACTGCGGCAACGGGCCTTGATGCACTCTGCCACGCAACAGAGGCATACACGTCAAGAAAGGCTCAGCCGCTAACAGATGACCTTGCAGTGAGCGCAACAAAAAGAATTTTTAAAAATCTTCCGATAGTATTTAAAGAACCTAAAAATGTTGAAGCCCGTGCAGAAATGAGCCTGGCGGCGCTTGAAGCAGGTGTTGCCTTTAACAACGCCTCAGTAACCCTTATTCACGGAATGAGCAGACCAATCGGAGCTCTTTTCCATGTTCCTCACGGTATTTCAAACGCTATGCTGATGAATGAGTGCTATAAATTCGCAATAGACGGTGCTTATGACCGCTTTGCAGACCTCGCAAGAGCAATCGGCGTTGCCCACCGTGCAGACAGTGATAAGGACGCTGCGGAAAAATTCCTTGAAGCATGCGAGGAAATCTGCTCGGCTTGCGAAATTCCAACGCTTGAACAGTACGGAATTGATAAGGGTAAGTTTTTAGAGGCAATGGATAAAATGGCTGACGATGCCATTGCTTCCGGCTCTCCTGCAAACACAATTAAAAAGGTAACTAAAAAGGATATACTTAAAATATATAAAAATTTATGGTAAAATAAAGCTCCCGAGAATTTCTTTTCTCGGGAGCCTTTTAATCAATTATAAGATTTGAAGCGTCTTTTGTGTAACTGAATTTGCGGTTTGAAGGAGCATTTTTCAATAAAAAGTGTTGTGTTGGATTTCGGAATTTCTTATATCATAAACATTTTCAAACGGGTTGTCGGGTGTCTCTCCAAAAGAGAAGTGTGTTCAGCTTGTCTAATGCGCTTCGCCTGTATTTCATATTCAAGCTCCAAATTATTTTTGTTAATTATAACATATTTATAAGAATATTCAAATAAAACTGTTGATTTCTTGAAAAACTTGTGTTATATTATTTAAGCAATTCAAAAAGAAAGCATATCTTTCGGGGTGTAGCGCAGGTGGTAGCGCACCAGACTGGGGGTCTGGGGGCCGCAAGTTCAAGTCTTGTCACTCCGACCAATAAAAAATAACAGGCCTTGTGCCTGTTATTTTTTATTATGCATAATAAACAAGACTTGAACTTGCGGCAACGAGTTTCCGAAAACAGAGCCCAAAGGGCGAATGTGTTCGGGAGAAGCCTCCGGTGGAGGCTTCGATAAAGAGTGCGCAAATCAGTTGCTTACACTCCGACCAAAAGATGATAATCCGAACACTCTCCTTAAGATTGGAGATGCGTTCGGATTTTTCATTTCTTACAGTATTTTTATGCAAAGGGGTTAAGGGCGGAGTTAACCACCCCCCCTTTTGTTTCGTCAACACAAGGAACCGTCCCCTGTTCTATTGATTGATTCTTAGTAATTTTCCGCACGCACTTCGAAGAATGCCTGAGGATGCTTGCAGACAGGGCAGATCT
>UQSH01000064.1 GCA_900543795.1 uncultured Oscillospiraceae bacterium
ACTAAGCCCCTTGCACCCTTGACTTCCACCAGACACAGCCGGCAGGCGCCGATTTCGTTGATGTCCTTCAGGTAGCAGAGGGTGGGGATATCGATGGCCAGCTTCCGGGCCGCCTCCATGGAGCAGCGGAGCAGACGGGTCCCGTAGCCCTGCCCCTTGCAGTCCGGCGCGATGCTGATGGGGCTGAAGGTCATGATGGGGATGACCCGTCCGTCGTCCCCATGGATCTCGGAGCGCAGATACATCACATGGCCGATCAGCCTGCCGTCCCGCTCCATCACGAAATCCAGCTCCGGGACAAAGGCGGGATCGTCCCGGAGGACGTGCAGGACATAATGCTCCAGACATCCGGGGCGGTACACGTTCCAAAAGGCCTCGCGCGTCAGCTGTTCCGCTTCGCGGTAGTCGTTTTTCGTTTCCAAACGGATGGTGTAATCTTGGTTCATAGGGGTTACCTCCTCAAAATTGTAGCATGGCAATGATGGGAGGTTCGTGAGATCGTGTCCGGCAAACCTCCCGGTCAGCCCACAATCTCCAAGGTGTTGTTTTTTCTCAAACAGCGTCTCCTAAAAATATTATTTGCGGTTAATCCGCAATTCAATTATATCAATAAAATTCAATATCTGCAAAAGGGGAGCACAAATAAAAAAGAGCGTCTTAAGATGCTCTGTAAAAAATATAATTTTATTCATTTATAAGGCTGCTTCACATTGCGAAGCATTTCTTCTCGTGCCACAAGGCATTTTTTCGAATGAAAAAGACCACATCTGTCATTAAAACAAATGTGGCCTGTTTTTGTGGCGGAGAGGATGGGATTCGAACCCATGTGGCTTTTGGCCAAACGGTTTTCAAGACCGCCTCGTTATGACCGCTTCGATACCTCTCCGTATCTGCTCGAATATAATATCACAGCAAAATGCGCTTGTCAAGACTTTTTTATTTAAGCACGGTTAATATAATTAATTTCCTAAATTTTATTTACACACAGAAAAAAACCGCCGAAAGGCGGTTTTCAAAGAATAAAATTATTCTTCCTCTTCCTTCATTTTTGCAAAGCATTCGCTGCAATAAACAGGGCGATCGTCCTTCGGCTCAAACGGAACCTTGCATTCTGCACCGCAGGAAGCACAAACAGCGTCGTGCATCTCTCTCGGTCCTCTTGCAGCCGCTTTTCTTGCCGCACGGCAATCCTTGCATCTTAACGGCTCGTTCTCAAAGCCCTTTTCTGCATAGAATTCCTGTTCGCCTGCTGTGAATATAAATTCATTTCCGCAGTCCTTGCAAACCAAAGTCTTGTCTTCGTACATAATTTTTACCTCTCATAAATAAAATGTTGTTGCATTGCAACGGCGGGATTTCAGAAGGAAACCTCTTTAAGTTTCTTTCGGATACGCTGTAAAGCATTATCAATTGCCTTGGGCTCTTTATTCAGCTTTTCGCCGATTTCGCTGTAACTGCAACCAACCAAAAACAATCTCAACACATCATTTTCAAGTTTTGAGAGGCTTTTATCAAGCTGCTGTAATAACAATGATACGCTTTCCCCGGCAAGGAAAGAATCTTCGGCGCTTAAAGAAGCTGCTGTCCCGTCAACAAATTCTTCTTCAAGGGGGACAATGTCGTTCTGCGGAACAACCTTTTTCCTTGTTGCCTTGCGAAGCGCCGTTTGTATAGAATTGTAAACACAGGTATAGCAGTAGGTTGAAAAGGCGGTGCCTTTATCTGCATCGTAGGACTTTATTGCGGCAAGAATACCTATCATACCCTCTTGAACGAGGTCCTCGGGTTCAATTGCCGAGCTTGTCCATTTATATGCAATTTTCTCTGCAACATATCTGTATTTTTTGATAATGAAGTTCAACGCTTCACTATCTCCTTCTTTGGCGAGGAGAAGTATATCTTTTTCGGCTGAATTGTTGAATTTATCCATAATATCCTCCTGCTCACCTAATTATATAATATAACATAAATAAAAACTTGTCAAGTAAAGCGTTGCAAAAATATATACAAAATAGTGAAAACTTTTAAATATTGACAGAAAATTTTATGCAAAATGTTGATTTTTTAGATTTTCGGATATAAAAACAGGCAGATTAATAATAAACCTGCCTGAAAGTGTTAAACATTGAATCGAAATTCAACAATGTCTCCGTCCTTCATAACATATTCCTTGCCTTCGCTGCGAACAAGGCCCTTTTCCTTGCAGGCATTCATTGAGCCGTTTGTAACAAGGTCATTAAATGAAACCACCTCTGCTCTTATGAAGCCTCTTTCGAAATCAGTGTGAATTTTGCCTGCTGCCTGCGGTGCCTTTGTGCCCTCCTTAATCGTCCAGGCTCTAACCTCTTTTTTGCCTGCGGTAAGGAAGGATATAAGGCCAAGCAGATGGTAGCTCTTTTTGATAAGACGGTCAAGTCCGCTTTTTTCAAGCCCCATATCAGCAAGAAACATTTCCTTTTCATCGTCCTCAAGTGTAGCAATTTCCGCCTCTGCCTCTGCGCAAATCGGCAATGTTTCGGCACCCTCCTCGGCAGCTATTTTCTCAACGGCCTTGTAATTTTCGTTGCCGTCTATTCCGTTTGAAAAATCCTCATCGCTCATATTGCAGGCATATATAACGGGCTTAATTGTAAGCAGTGAAACCTCTTTAAGATATTCCAGCTCGTCCTCGGAAATATCACAGCTTCTTGCGGTTTTTCCGCCTTCCATTTCGCTGTAAAGCCTTTCAAGAAAATCAACCTCGCCGGCAAGTGATTTGTCGCCCTTCATAGCCTTTTTTCTGCTGTCTATTCTTCTTGAAAGTATATCAAGGTCGGAAAGAATAAGCTCAAGATTTATCGTTTCAATATCTCTTGCGGGGTCAATGCTTCCGTCAACATGCGTTATATCCGTGTTCTCAAAGCAACGAACAACGTGAATTATAGCGTCAACCTCTCTTATGTGGCTCAAAAATTTGTTTCCGAGACCTTCTCCCTTTGAAGCGCCCTTAACAAGCCCTGCAATGTCAACAAATTCTATTGTTGCGGGAGTAAATTTATCAGGCTCATACATTTGAGCAAGCTTATCAAGTCTTTCGTCAGGCACGCAAACCATACCCACATTAGGCTCAATTGTGCAGAAGGGGTAATTTGCGCTTTGCGCTCCTGCGTTAGTTATTGCATTAAAAAGTGTGCTTTTGCCAACATTCGGCAAGCCAACTATTCCAAGCTTCATAATGAGTTCTCCTTTATGACTACTCAAAAATTTCAATAGGGTAACGGCAATAATGCGAACCACGGTTTGTCGTGGCAGATATTGCCCTTACTCTTCGTTAAAATACTCGTTAATCCGAAAGGAT
>UQSH01000065.1 GCA_900543795.1 uncultured Oscillospiraceae bacterium
TGGATTTGCTGAACATACAGCACAGACCAGTTTATCATACAGTATAACATACTTTTTGAAATATGCAAGGGGCAGCTTTTGCCTGGCGGCGGCTGCCCCTTCACACAGCCGGGAAAAAGTAAAAAACAGGCAGAACAGGAGGCAGCAAAGGAAGCTTTGCAATTAATGGGAATATGAGAAAAACAAATATTTCAATTTTTGTGCCGCATATCGGTTGCCCGCAGAAATGCTCATTCTGCAATCAAAACACAATAACCGGTCAGGCTAAGCCTGCAACTGCCGAGGATGTTGTTAAGGCGGTTGAAACCGCAATCGGTAATAATAAAGACGGAAAGTTCAAATATGAAATTGCATTCTTCGGAGGCTCATTCACTGCCGTTGACCGTGATTATATGATAAGTCTGCTTGAAGCGGCTCAGCCGTATTTAAAAAGCGGAGATGTTGACGGTATAAGAATTTCAACACGCCCCGACTTTATTGATAAAGATGTTTTGAGCATTCTTTCAAAATACGGAGTAACTGCTATTGAGCTCGGTGCTCAAAGCATGAACGATAAGGTGCTTAAAGCTAATTTGAGAGGGCACACCTCAGAGGATGTTAAAAATGCCTGTGCACTCATTAAGAAAAGCGGCTTTGAGCTTGGTCTTCAAATGATGACAGACCTTTACACCTCAACAAGAGGAACCGACTTTGCAACCGCCAGAGAATTTGCAAAGCTGAAGCCGAAAACAGTAAGAATTTATCCAACGGTTGTTTTGAAGGATACATATCTTGCAAAGCTTCTTGAAAGCGGAAAATATAATCCGTCTCCTCTCAAAAAAACAGTTGCTTTGTGTGCAGAGCTTGTTCAGTTTTTTGAGGAAAAGGATATAGAGGTTATCAGAGTAGGTCTCCATTCAAGCGAGGATATTAAAAACAATATGCTTGCAGGCGGTTATCACGAATGTCTCGGAGAGCTCGTTGTTTCAAGAATAATGTATAACAAAATAACGGCTCATCCTCCCGGAAAGTATGAGATTTATATAAACGAAAAATCAATTTCAAAATTGTTGGGCAATAAGAAATCCAATATTAAAGCACTTAAAGAAGCCGGATATGATCTTGAAATAAAGTATAATAACGGCCTTTCGCCCAATGAACTGAGGGTAGTATAAATGGTTTTAAAAACACTTGAAATGCAGGGCTTTAAATCCTTTCCCGATAAAACCGTTCTTAATTTCGGAAAAGGTATAACCGCCGTTGTGGGCCCTAACGGCTCCGGAAAAAGTAATATATCAGACGCTGTTCGCTGGGTTCTCGGAGAAACCTCAACAAAAAGCCTTCGCGGCTCAAAAATGGAGGATGTTATCTTCGGCGGAACCTCGGCAAGAAAGCCCGTTGGCTTTGCACAGGTTCAGCTGACTCTTGATAACAGCGACGGTGCATTAAAGGATAAGGGCAACACGGTAACAGTTGCCCGCAGATATTACAGAAGCGGTGAAAGTGAATATAAGATAGACGGCGAAAGCGTGCGCCGCCGAGATATTCACGAGCTGTTTATGGACACAGGCCTCGGTGCAGACGGCTATTCAATGGTAGGTCAGGGAAAAATTGATTCAATTATTTCCGCTAAAAATGAGGACAGGCGTGAGCTTTTTGAAGAGGCGGCGGGAATTTCCCGTTTTCGCCACAAAAGAACAGATGCCGAAAGACGACTTGAACAGGCACAGGAAAATCTTGTTCGTCTGCTTGATATTCTCGGCGAGCTTGAAGGCAGAGTAGGTCCGCTTAAAATTCAAAGCGAAAAGGCGGCTCGTTTTCTTGAGCTTTCCGGCGAAAAGAAAAACCTTGAAATAGGCGTTTGGATTAATAAAATTAATAAATTTACTAATGAGCTTCGTGAGCAGGAGCATAAAATAGACGCCGCAAATGCGTCCTATGAAATCTGCGAAAACGAGTTAAAGGCTATTGAGGACGAGATTGAGCAGGTGCTTTCGGGCATTGCCGAAATAAACACTCAAATTGAAGAAATCCGTGCAGATTCCGCTTCATTTGAGGAGGAGGCGCTTCGCAAGGACGGAGAAATTTCCGTTTTAGAGGCAACGCTCAAGCATAACTGCCAAACAGTTGAACGCTTAACCGGTGATATAAGCACCGCAGATGAGGGCAATGCTTCAATTGATTTGCAGATTGCTCAAAAGCGTGAGTTTATCGAAAAGAGTGCTCAAGAGTCGGAAAAGAAAAAGGAAGAGCTTCGCCTTATTGCCGAGGAAACGCAAAGAGCATCGGCGTCAAACGAGGAATTTGCAAACCAAACCTCAAAGCTGAATGCCGAAATATCGCAGTTAACCATTGCACTTTCCGATTTTCGTGTTAAGGCTTCGGAGGCAAAATCAAGCATTGATGAAATCAATTCACGAAAAAGCACGGTTGATGAAAGCATTGCGCAGATAGAAAGCGAAATATCCGCAGAGCAGAAAAAGCAGTCGGAGATAAAGGATAATCTTAAATTCCTTCTTGAAAGAATTGACGAGAATAATAATTCAATCGGAGGATATAAGCTCAAGCTTCAAAGCAAAACCGATAAGGCAGATAAGATAAAAGCCGATTATGAAAAGGCGCAAAGGGCTCTTTCCGAAAAGCGTTCGAAGGCAAAAATGCTAACCGACCTTGAAAAGAATATGGAGGGCTATTCGGGAGCAGTTAAGGCAGTTATCCGCCGTGCACAGTCAAACGGTCTCGGTGGTATCCACGGTGCACTTTCCCGTCTTATTCAGGTTGAAAGCGAATATTCAACCGCTATTGAGGTTGCTCTCGGTGCAGCTATGCAGAATATTGTAACCTCAACAGAGGCAGACGCAAAAAGAGCAATATATTATCTTAAAGAGAATAACCTC
>UQSH01000066.1 GCA_900543795.1 uncultured Oscillospiraceae bacterium
CTGTGACCCTCTGCTTGTAAGGCAGATGCTCTCCCAGCTGAGCTATGCTCCCATCTGTTGCGGGTTGCAACGACAATTATAATACTATAACTTAAAATAAAAGTCAACACTTTTTTTAAAATAATTATACTTTTTTTAAGAGCTCCTTAATTTCATCAGGAGTAAAGGAATATGTTTTGTCGCAGAAATGACATTCAACAGTTGTGGGTTTACTGTCAAGGCTCATTTCTGTCATTGCTTCCTTGCCTGACGAAATTATCGCCATGCACGCCTTTTCCCTTGAGCAGTTGCATTTATATTCAAAATGCGATTCATCAAGCTTTTCTACACAAAGACCATTCATCGCTCGCTTAGCAATATCATCGGGAGTGAACCCTTCTGTTAGCATTTGCGTTACGGAAGGAATATCACTGACACTGCTTTCTATTGCGCTTATTGTTTCCTCAGGGCATCCCGGCAGTAGCTGAATTAAAAATCCGCCTGCGCATTTAACGGTTAAATCGGGATTGATTAAAACGCCGAGCGAGCAAACTGTTGGAGTTTGCTCGGAAACGGCATAATAATTTGTTATATCCTCTGCTACCTCTCCGCTGATTATTTCGGTTGTTCCTACAAAAGGCTCTTTCAATCCTATATTCTTAACGACATAAAGAAAACCGCTTTTGCCAAGTGCACCGCTAACATCAAGCTTACCCTTGTCATTTAGAGGCAATTCAACAATCGGATTTTGTACTGTTACTCTGCCGTTTCCCTGCGAATCGGAAATGGCCGTAACAGGTCCCGCAGGACCGTTTCCGTAAAACCGTAAAGTAACATCATCGTCTTTTCCTTTGAGCATAACACCCATCATAGACGCTGCGGTCAGCAGTCTGCCTACGCCAGCAGTAACAGGTGCAGAGGGCTTGTGTATTCTTTCTGCCTCTGCAATCATATCTGTTGAATCGCAGGCAACAACAAAAGCGCTTCCGTCAGTTGTTATGTATCTAACAATTTTACCCATTTTTTACTTCCTTTTACAAACAAAATAAATTCGCTCTGAATCACTTTTCGGCTCTTTACGCGTCATATCATCATAAACACCTAATATATTAAAATAAGGCTTCAGAGCGGCTTTTAAATCTTCAACAGAGTATGCTGCTTCGACAAACTCTTCCGAAAACCTTTTATAAATATTATTTTCTTTAACAAAAATATCAATTATTATCCTTACCTTATTATCGTCAATCAGCTCGTTATCCCACGAAAGAAAATAATCTTCCTCATCAAAAACAAAGGTATTGTCTGCAAGCACGAAATTGTGTTTATAAACTGTATTAACATCAAAGATAAAAATACCGTTATCTTTTATTGAATTATATACATTTTCGATTGCTTTTATTACCTCATTAATTGAGTTAAGATGATTAATTGAATCAAGAGTACACACGCAAGCATCGGCAGGCTGTGAGAGGCTGAAATTAAGCATATCCGCATTAATTAATGAAACTCTGCCTGCTGATTTAAAATCGGCAATTGAAAGCATTTCGGGGCTTAAATCAATTCCTGTTACCCGATATCCCATATCCGCAAGCCTGACTGCAATACTGCCCGTTCCGCAGGCAAGGTCAATTATATCGGAGCCCGTTTTAATTCCCGCATCATTTAAAAATGATGCAAGATATTTGCTTCTTGCATCATAATCAACATTTTGCGTTAAATCGTCATATACCTCTGCAAAATAATTATAGCTCATCATTTTCCTTCAATTCGTCAAGGCGTTTAAAAACAATGTCGTATCCGTCGCAGCCGTATTGCAGGCTCCTGTTTACTCTGCTTATCGTTGCAGTAGAAGCGCCAGTTTTGGTTACTATGTCGGTATAAACGCTTTTTTCGGAAAGCATTTTTGCAACAACGATACGCTGACTTAAAGATTTAAGCTCTTGAACGGTGCATAAATCCTCAAAGAAATCATAGCACTCTTCAAGATTTTCAAGCTGAAGAATTGAATTGAAAAGAAAATCAAGATTTTCGTCTTCCCTTTTTCTTGCCATAATATCACCCCATAGATAAGATATTTCTATTTTAACACATTAAAGTTTGAAAGTAAAGAAAAATCTCCGAAATTAATCGGAGATTTATAATTATTCGCTTATTATATCATTATAAAAATCAAAGCAATCGAAGGTTGCGAAATAGTCCTTTGGTGTTTCAGCTCTTCTGATTAATTCAAACGAGCCGTCCTTTTTAAGAAGAATTTCTGCACTTTTGAGCTTTCCGTTATAATTATAGCCCATTGAAAATCCGTGTGCGCCTGTATCGTGGATATAAATTATATCTCCCATTTCAATTTTCGGCAGCATTCTGTCAATTGCAAACTTATCGTTATTTTCGCAAAGAGAGCCCGTTACATCATATTTGCAGCTGCAAGGCTCATTTTCCTTACCTAAAACAGTTATATGATGATATGCTCCGTAAATAGCAGGCCTCATAAGATTTGCTGCACAGGCGTCAACCCCGATATATTCCTTATGAATATGCTTTTGGTTGATTGCGGTTGTTACAAGTGCACCATACGGGCCCATCATAAATCTGCCGAGCTCGGTATATATGGCAACATCGCCCATACCGGCGGGAACAAGCACCTCATCAAAAACTTTATGTACTCCTTCGCCTATTGCAAAAATATCATTTGGCTCCTGTTCCGGCTTGTAAGGAATTCCTACACCGCCCGAAAGATTGATAAATCCAATTTTTACATTAAGCTTATTTTTAAGCTCAACGGCAAGCTCGAAAAGAACCTTTGCAAGCATAGGATAATAATCGTTTGTAACGGTATTCGAGCAAAGGAAGGAATGAATTCCGAATTCCTCAACACCCTTTTCCTTCATAATT